>CAZYOB010000032.1:0-5052 GCA_964648275.1 uncultured Pseudomonadales bacterium | reverse complement strand
GTCGCTCGCCAACCCTTTAGCAAAAACTCCCCGAGACACAACTTCACATTCAAGTTTTTAGCTCGCATTTCCTCCATCAATAGCAAAGCTCCTTTGAGCACCTCAACTCGTTTAGGATTGGCTTTATCGCGTAACAAACCCCTGATCTTTAGTCCTATCTCCTCGGATAACTCCAAGGCTTCATCCTGTGACAATTCATCCGACAAAGCAATACATGAGGCAGGCCCTTCCTTCCAGGCCGTTAAAACTCTGCTCCAATATTTACCACTCTTAACGTTCTCGGTCGCCAGTGATTCGACCACACACCGAGACAATATCGTCTCTGCCAGTAAATTTTCTGCCTCTGTGACCAGAACAATATTTGCCTGGTCCAGCTCCTCAAGAGGTTTTAGTAATACCGCCTGACATTCCCAGCTCAATTTGTGGGCATCCCAAATAATTCCTGAATATTCCGGCTTCCTTCCCAAAATGTCAATTGCACTGATGACCCATCTCCTAAAATCCTTAACATTTGCCTCCGACCCTTCGAATAGAACCACACAATTATCCTTAACATTCAGATGCCTGTGGACCTCTTCTCGGTCCAGTCCGCGCCAAACTACAATCCTGGGTAACATATCCCAATTGTACTGTACCTTGGACTTCAAAATCACGCCCAATAAGAGTAAAATAAATTCTTCATGTCACGCCTATCTTTTGGTCTCGATTTTGGTACGACCAACTCATCCCTGAGTTTGCTTCGTGATGGTCAACCGATATTACTGCCTATCGATGAATCGGCACCCAAAAAAGAGGTGGTTCGTTCCGCGCTCTATTTTTTCCCCAAGGAATTTACTCTCAGTAACAAGGTCACCCCGGATCAGCTTGAATCCCAGACTTTTAATGCCTGGCAAGTCAGTTATGAAGGTGTCGTAAAGAACCTGATAGGGGAGCGGGCTGTCAATGCCTATCTCAATGACAATAAGACAAGAAAAAGGGGCGTCAAACGCAAGATCTTTACCGGTGAAATCATCAAAGACGTCATTCTCTACGTCACCCCAAGCGGGAGACAGGTGCTGGGGGATATACCAGATTACTACGAAGAGTACGACTTTGGTACCGGCCGTCTGTTCCATGCCCTAAAAACAGCCCTTAAGTCACCCTACTATAAAGGTAGTCGTGTTTTTGGTGACTACTACTCCCTGGAACAATTGATCGCACTTTTTGTCAAAGAAATCAGATCAAAAGCCCAAGTCCTCACCGGCGAAGAAATTACCTCCATCACCTGCGGTAGACCGGTATTCTTTTCTCCCGTACCAGAAAAGGATAAGGCTGCTCAGGACCGTCTGGAAGTTGCTTTAAAAGAAGCCGGCTTCGTCGATGTTAAATTCGAGCTAGAACCAGTGGCTGCAGCCAAATATTACCTCTCACGTTTTCCCCAAAAAGGCCAGAAGATCCTGGTGTTCGATTTCGGTGGGGGAACTTTTGACACCACCGTCATGGACAATCATCAGGGCTTCAATGTTTTGGCAACCGACGGCGTCTACATCGGGGGTGACCTTCTCAACTCCGATATTTTTTACAAAAAACTTGGACCATTGTTTGGTACCCAAAACACCTGGGGGGAGAAATCTCTTAACATGCCCTACAACATCATCACCGCGCTCCAATCCTGGTACGGTATCCCCAATCTCAACACTCCGGAAACCATCGGCTTCCTTGAAGGCAATGCCCAACACAATAGCTCTGACCCCAAAGCCATAGATAGATTGCTTCATCTGATACACAAAAATCTGGGCTTTGAGATCTATGAGGCGATCGAGAGTGCTAAAAAAGAACTCACTACCAAAGATGACTCGACAATCACTTTCTCTGACGGACCTATAAATATCAATGAGAAGATCACCCGCAGTGAATTCGAAGAAATTATTTCTCCTCGGGTAGAGTCCGTCAAAAATTGTGTCATCCGTACTCTTAAAAAAGCCGGAGTTGAACCGAATGAGATCAGTGTAGTGGTCAGGACTGGGGGATCCTCACTCATTCCCATCTACGAGAAAATGCTTAACGACTTGTTTGGGAAGGAAAGAGTGACAGAATTCGATCCTTTTACCTCTATTGCCGCAGGACTCTCGCTCTAAAAAACTTGCTTCTACATAGGAAAAGTAATAATATCTGGTCAAGTAGTACCTTAAACCAGTTACTCCGCAGGAGGTTCTCTTGGAAAAAATCGCTCTCGATATTGTCAGAAAATACTTGGGTGGCCAGCTTTCAGGACACACCGTCGATTTTTATTTGTCCACCATAGACGATTGGTATTTGATCCAATCGGCCAACCCCTTGGATGAGGTCACGGATTACGAAACTCCGGACCAAATAACCATCGACCTCGACGGAAATCCTGACCGAAAAGTTATCATCGCTCAACCAATCTTAACTGATCCGCTTCACGTCTTTTACGCAGAAGTCATCAATGAAAAGTGGTATGAGCCGCTCATCTTCCTTGGTGAAATCGACCCCTCCGCTTAAGGGAATATATCCCGCCCCAATTGGGCGGGATTTTTGTTGTTCTCTCAACGGTATTCATGAAATTCACACCCAAAACAAGTATAATAAACAGGCACCCATTAATGCTTGTCAAGCGCCGACTACTACGCTAGAATGAACCCGCGCACCCGAGTCGCTTTTTAATTTAATATGCCTAATACAACATACACAGCTAAAGATATTACTGTTCTGGAAGGTCTAGAACCGGTCAGAAAACGTCCGGGAATGTACATCGGATCTACCGATGAAAAAGGTCTCCACCATCTCATAATCGAGATCGTCGACAACTCTCTTGATGAAGCCATTGGCAACTTCGCCAAGAATATATACATTTGTCTTCATCAAGACGGATCCGCCTCTGTCTCAGACGATGGTCGTGGGATTCCCACCGACAAACACGTCTCCGGCGTTTCTGCTATGGAAGTCGCCATGACCAAACTTCATGCCGGAGGAAAATTTTCCGATACTGCCTACAAAGCCTCCGGAGGTCTTCATGGAGTAGGCGCCTCTGCCGTCAACGCTCTTTCTACCAAGATGGAGGTTGTTGTTCGCCACGACGAAGATTTTTTCATCCAATCTTACAAAACAGGTACTCCCGACTACCCTGTAAAGACCATCTCAGCGGAGGATGCCAAAAAAGTCATACCCGAATTCCATGAACATCTCTTCTCTGCTAAATCTGGGACACTCACACGTTTTTGGCCTGATCCAACCATTTTTAAACTCACCACCGAATTCAACTACTCCAATATCCGTAACAAACTTCAGGAACGTGCCTACCTCGTCGCCGGTGTTTACATTCACTTTTACGATGAGAGGAACGACAAACACGCCAACTTCTATTTCGAGTCCGGTATCCGTTCCCTCCTTTCCCACAACAACAGACACAAGAAGGGGCTGCACGAGCCCATCTACACCTCTGGAACTTTTACAGACAATGCATATCCCATCGGTGTTGAGATGGTCATGCAATACACCGATACCTACACCGACAATATCGAGTCATTTGCCAATACCATTAATACTTACGATGGTGGCACTCACCTCACCGGATTCAAAACTGCTCTCTCAAAGGTCCTAAAGAATTACCTTACCACCGGAGATCAGGAAAAAGACAAGAAGGGTAAGGCTAATAAGGATGTTGATATCACCCCGGACGATCTTAAAGAAGGTCTCACTGGAGTTGTCTGGATCAAGATGAGTTCTTCGGAAATCCAGTTCGAGTCTCAGACAAAAACCAAAGTCAACAATCCTGAAGTTCAGTCTGCTGTATACCAAGTAGTCAAAAAGGGTCTCGAAATGTATTTGGAGGAACACCCCGCGACCGCGCAAGCGATCATCGGCAAAGTATTCCTGGCTGCTAAGGCTCGTATGGCCGCCAGGGCTGCTCGTGAGGCGGTTGTCCGGAAAGGCGCTCTGGAAGGCATGACCCTTCCGGGAAAATTGGCCGACTGTCAGGAAAAGGATCCTGCTAAATCAGAGATATTTATTGTCGAAGGAGATTCCGCCGGTGGTTCTGCCAAACAGGGTAGGGACCGTGCCCATCAGGCCATTCTTCCATTAAGAGGCAAGATCCTCAACACCGAAAGAGCTCGTCTTGACAAAGTGATTGAGTCGGAAAGCGTCAAAGACTTAATTATCGCTTTAGGAATGGGTATCGGAGACACTTTGGACATCAAAAAACTTCGCTATCACAGAATTATCATCATGACGGATGCTGATGTCGACGGTGCCCATATCGCCACACTTCTACTTACCTTATTCTTCCGCCACACCCTTCCGGTTTTTGACGCAGGCTATGTCTACCTGGCTATTCCACCTCTGTACAAAGTAAGTCACGGTAGTACCAACAAATACGTTTACTCTGACGAGGAAAAAGAAGAATATATTAAAACCCTTTCTCCTTCTGACCAACAAAGAATTGGCCTTCAACGTTACAAAGGTTTGGGAGAAATGAATCCGGAACAATTATGGGAGACTACCATGAATCCTGCTACTAGGATACTCAAACAAGTGAACATCGTTGATGCAGCTCACGCTGACGAGGTCTTTACCACACTCATGGGACAAGAAGTTGCTCCACGCAAAAAATTCATTCAAACACATGCAAAAACAGCCACACTTGATATATAATTTCGGTATTCTAATTAGCCAATAAATAAAAAATATGGATATTCAAATAATTGCTCTATTTTCCGCCCCCGTTGTTTCGATCATCGCCCTAATTTACGGCTACATTCTTAGCCAAAGAATCATGAAGGAAGATATGGGCAACGCCAAACTTCAACAGATCGCCAAAGCCGTTAAAGATGGTGCTCTTTCATATCTTGCCCGCCAGTTCAAAGTTGTTTTCCCCATCATGGGGGTGCTGGCTGTCGTTATCGCCCTCACTCTCGGCATAGGTATGTCACTCACTTTTCTTCTGGGAGGAATTTTTAGTGCCTTAATCGGATATTTTGGCATGCGAATCGCTGTTGAAGCCAATGTCCGCACTGCCCACAACTCCACCAAGAGTCTTAACGCTGCTCT
>CAZYOB010000031.1:0-5254 GCA_964648275.1 uncultured Pseudomonadales bacterium | reverse complement strand
ATCATCTAAACTTTGGAACCTTTACATTGGAGGCATGAATGGCAAAAATCGTAATGTTTTGGGATTGCTCCTACTGCGGGGCAAAAAAAATTCCTGGTTACACTCGTGAGTGTGAAGATGGTTGTGGCCATCCACGACCACGTAAAGTGCACTTCTATCACTCCGATCCACCTACAGAAGCCACTCCAGAGCAAGCCGCGCTTTTCGGTCGGCCTGACCCGAACTGGTACTGTCAGAGTTGTGAGTCGGGAAACCGCGACGAAGATGAGCGCTGCTGGAAATGCGGTGCACCACGCACGGTAAAGTCAGAAGTGCATGAAGTGCGCACTTACCGTGAAAGCGAAGGTTTACCCCACTCAGCCGAAGAGGCCGAAGTCATGGCAGTACTGATTCCTGCTGAGTCTCAGAAAGAATGGCACCCGGCCGACGGTGAAGATCCATATAACCCACAGCCTGAGCCGGAAATACCCATCTCTTATACTCCAGAGCCGCGTGATTACTCGTCGCTCGACCACTTCTCCACCAAGCTGCCTCTTGATCCAAAATCATTATTGGTTAGAGGGGGAGCTGTTCTAGGTGCGATCCTGATCATTTTCTTGGTATATAACATCTTCTTCAATACTCACACCGAGAATGTTCGGGTTTCCGAGATGAATTGGACCCAGTCGGTCCACATCGAAGAATTCCAGACTTTCCATGAAGGTGGGTGGTCGGTTCCTTTCGATGGTCGTGAGACGGATTACTACCAGAAGAAGAGTGGCGTTGAAAAAGTTCACGATGGCTGGAGAACGGATACGGTTCCAGATACATGCTACAGTCTGGAACAAGTCCCTGACATCTGTACCGGAAGCCACAATGTTCCTGATATATGCTATACCGATAACGGTGATGGCTCATCCACTTCTTATTCCTGTCCCAAGTCGGAACCTTACACTTACGCTTGTACTACTACAAAGAACGTTCCGCGCCCTTGCACAAAGGTGGTAGAGGTCGAACTCTACCACTATGAGGATGTTTTCTCGACTTGGTATGAGTACGATATCGACCGATGGACGAATATTGGAGTCTATCCCACATCGGGAGAGGGTAAAAATATCTTTTACGACTCTGTGCAGCCTCAGGGAGAAAAACAGCGGCGCATAGAGGATGGTGGAACATACACCATTACGTTTGTCTCCGAAGACATCGAACCCTTCAGCCGTAATTACACCCTGGCAGAATATCAAACCTTCGAGTACGGGCAAGTACACGAAGTGTTGGTAAGCGCCTTCGGTGTCATTTTGGAAGTTAGATAGTAAGTTACCGCTCCGGTTTATTCCGGGGCGGTTTTTTTATGCGCTAAACTATGAGTGTGGCCAGAAAATATAATTTCAAGAAACACTTACCCCTCATTCTTATTCTTCTTTTGGCAGTATTTCTAAGATTCTTCAACTATTCCGATCGGATAATAGTTAGTCTTGATCAGGGTAGGGATGCTCTCATAGGTATATATTCGGTGGAAAATGGCAAGGCGCCACTGATTGGGCCTCCATCATCAAGCTGGGGTTTTAACTTCGGTCCGCTCTACTACTATTTCATTGTTATTTTTGAGCTCTTTATTCCTCACCTTCTTGCTCCCTGGATAGGCTTCACTCTTTTATCGATCGTCTCTGTTTTTCTAGTTTATAAAATTGGTGAACACACCGACGACAAAGCATTTGGCATTGTGGCCGCGCTTCTTACCGCAGTCTCATTCGCTGAGATAGAAAATTCAGCCAATCTCTTGAACACGGCCTTAGTATCTTTTGCTGTGTTCCTTAGTTTCTTTAGCCTTTCTCAAGTTTTAAACAAGAAAAACATGATATTGTCGCTATTGGTCGGGTTCGGCTCCGGGTTAGCCATAAATTCTCATCTCCAGTCTCTTCCCATTGCATCCCTCGTGTTGATCACCCCCATTCTATTCCCCGGTAAACCGATGGAAAAACTTAAAGTGTTCATTTTTGCATCACTCGGATTTCTGATTTCCTTTATACCAATTCTCATTTTCGAATCTCAGCACTACTTTGCTTGGATAAAAAGCCTCATCGACTACACTCTTCATGGCCAGCAAAAATTTTACACCCCGGTCAGATGGCTAACTGAGGTCACCCAATTTTGGCCGGGTCAGTTTGGCAGGGTTCTCTTTGGAAAAGCGGAGCTGGGAATATTACCTCTCACAATAACGGTTATTGCAGGCTTGCTTGTACTGATTAAAAGAATAAAGATACCCAGGTTGGTAACCGCGACTGGGATAGTACTTGTCTTGGAGGTGCTGTCTGTTCGCTACTACAAAGGCCCAAGGTCACCGGAATACTTTGTCTTTCTCCACTTTTTCATAATTTTCTTCTTTGCCTGGGCACTTTCTACTCTCATCAAACTAAACAAGGTTGTAGGGTTATCGGTATCTGTGGTGTTGATATCCTTCATGATATTGCAGTCGGTCAGTCTCCTAAGTCGACCCTCACATTCGTCCGCTACCCTGGAGATTTTTAGGAATATTGAATTGAACCAGACTGAACCAGTCAGCCTCTATGCACTCCCAAGCTCTCATGAGAATGCTTATACGCTGTATTACTTCCTCCTCAAAACCAGTCTTGCCTCACTAGACGGTGTCCCCCTGGCCATCTGTGACAATCATGATTCTGTAGAAAAGGATAGGGAGTTCTGTCCCCAACAGCACCGCTTATTTAAATCAGGCCGATTCATTCTCTATAACTACTCCGCATTCAATAAAACGGACCGCACCGTTTATCCTGCCACTCAAATCGATCCCGAGATATTGTATAAGCGGACATATAACAATTATGAGCTAATAAAGTATTAGCTAATGTAAAATTGAAATCTATGACTCAACTCAAAACGGCTGTAATTATTGGAGTTACCTCTCAAGATGGATCGTATCTGGCAGACTTCCTCTTGGAAAAAGGATATAAGGTAGTCGGCACAATTCGCCGCTCCACCACCATGCATCATGAAAACATTGAGCATCTAAAAGGAAAAATAATCCTTGAACCGGCCGATCTCACTGATCAGGAATCAATTAATCGAGTGATGATTAACTATCAGCCTGATGAGGTATATAACATCGCTGCCCAATCTGTTCCCGCAGACTCTTGGAGTCATCCTTTTTACACAGGAGAAGTAACAGCTCTTGGACCTGTGCGTGTTTTTGAAGCAGTCCGTCATTTCTGCCCCAAAGCTCGTGTCTATCAAGCCACTTCCAGAGAAATTCTCGGAGGAGTTAGCGGGGTAGAAAACGCCAATGAACAAACCCCCATTTTTGCCAACAATCCATACGGCATCGCTAAAGCCTATGCCCACATGATGGTCGACTGCTATAGAAAGTCATACAACATGTTCATTTGTGGAGGTATCCTCTTCAACCACGAGTCTCCCAGAAGATCACTCCACTTTGTCACTCGCAAAATTTCCATGGGTGTCGCCTGCATAAAACTAGGGATAAAGACTCCTCCTGTGAACGAGCTCGGTCAGCCACTTGTTGACAAAGACGGTAAACTTCACCTTGGTGATTTGGATGCTCAGAGAGACTGGGGTTATGCCAAAGAATATGTTGAAGCTATGTGGCTGATGACTCAACAGGAGAATCCCAAGGACTATGTCATTGGAACAAATACAAGCTTCTCAATTAAAGATTCATGCAAATTTGCCTTCGATAGGGTAGGGTTGAGCTGGGAAGATCACGTTATTTCCAACCAAGCACTAAAAAGGCCTACGGAAATTACCGCCATGAAAGGGGATTATTCTCTGGCGGAAAGAGAACTTGGCTGGAAGCCAAGGACCTCAACAAAAGAACTTATGGAGCTTATGGTTGACGCTGACATGGTTTGGCTTAGAAAACACGGCTACAATTAAATTAAATGAAGACTGTACTCATTACCGGTTCGGAAGGTTTCGTCGGTCAACATCTTTGGCGTGAACTGGAGTGCACCGGTTATATCGTTTCGGGGACCACTCTTAATATTCCCGAGAAAGGTCTGTCTGAAAATGTCTACCAGTGTGATATCTTGGACAAGGTTGCTCTCAACGATCTGATCGTAAAACTTAAACCAGATTGCATATTCCACCTCGCTGCTCAACCGAAACCGGGTTTATCTTTTGAAAAACCTCAGTTGACCTTCGAGATCAACACAATAGGTACAATCAATCTCCTTGAGTCGGTAAGGTCCACAAATGAATACATACCCAGAGTTATATTTGTTGGTACATCTGAAGAGCACGGTGTTGTTGATCAGGAAAAACTTCCAATCACCGAGGAGACACCACTTAATCCCATCAATCCCTACGCCATTAGTAAAGTAGCCAATTGGTATTTGGCTAAAGAATACGTTAACTCCTTCGGATTTGATCTGGTCTATATCACCCCTTTTACCCACACCGGCCCCGGACAACTAACTGGATTTTTAGCTCCTGACGTTGCATCACAAATTGTTGAAATCGAAAAATACAATCAGGAACCAGTTGTTATAACAGGAGACCTTTCTGCAAAAAGAGATATGGTAGATGTCCGCGACGTAGCCAGGGCATATCGTCTTCTCATGGAAAAGGGCAGTTCGGGAGAAAGATATATTGTTTCGAGTGGGGAAAGCGTTCCCGTTAAACAGATAGTCGATACACTCATTGGTCTTGCTAGGATCAAAATTGAACACAGGATTGATCCGAAGAGAAATCGACCATCGGACATTCCTGACCTTTACGGTTCTCATGCAAAACTCTCTAGAATAACCGGCTGGGAACCGGAAATTCCTTTAGAAAAAACACTCTCCGATCTGCTGGATTGGTATCGGACACAAGCATAGACGCTCATGCAATTTATTCTTGCCCTATTAAAGACCCGCACATTAAGGGATACCCTTATTAGTTTTACCGGCCTGGGGGTGACCGCTCTCATAGGTTTTATCTATACAGTCATTCTTGCCCGCCACCTCGGACCCTCCACCTACGGTGTCTACTCTGCCATTACCGCCCTTTCGGCCATCGTGTACAGTCTTGGAGATCTTGGTATCTCCTCCAGTCTGATTAATTTCCTCCCCAAACTTCCCGAAAAATATCAGATCATTATCAACACTTCATTCATCTCCCAGATCATTATCTGTACCCTCGCCGCAATCTTATTTATTGTCTTCTCCATTTTCCACCAGTCCATTATTCCAGGATCTCTGCCGGGACACTTACTTCTCGCAGGAGTCATCACGGTAAATTACTTACTCATCGGCTA
>CAZYOB010000030.1:0-5934 GCA_964648275.1 uncultured Pseudomonadales bacterium | reverse complement strand
AGAATGGAGTCGACTTCGTCAACAATGGCAAAATGATGGGGGCGTTGAGAAATATTCTCAACCGAGCGGGCCATGTTATCACGAAGGTAATCGAAACCAAATTCGTTATTGGTGCCGTAGGTGATATCGGCTTTGTAGGCTTCAGGGCGAGAGATGGGTTTTAAGTGCTGAAGACGAGGGTCGGTGTGAGACGAGTCGGTGTATTCCAGATCGAAAATAGCGGCAGGAAGATCTCCGGAACCGGAATAGATGACTCCTGTCGTCAGTCCGAGGAAGTTATATACCTGTCCCATCCAGCCGGCGTCACGACGGGCAAGATAGTCATTGACCGTTACTAAATGAGCACCTTCTTCGGTAAGAGCATTGAGGACCATGGCAGGAACAGCGGAGAGAGTTTTGCCTTCTCCCGTTTTTTGTTCGGCGATATTTCCCTGATGAAAGGCGATGGCAGCCATGAGCTGGACGTCGTATGGCCTTTGGCCGAGAACGCGAACAGCCGCCTCTCTGGTGAGGGCAAAAACTTCAGGAAGAATATCGTCAAGCGTTTTCCCCCTCTTAAGTTCTTCTTTGTATTGAGCTATCTCAGCCGGAAAAGCATCATCCTTGAGCTTTTTGACTTTTTCTTCGAGAAGATTAATCTGATCGACTATTTTTTGAAGTTTTCCAATTTCAACCTTGTTGGGGTTAAAAAGAGTATTGATGAAGTTAAGCATAACGAGCTAATTATACTCAAACCAAGGAGATGATGACGTTGGTCCTGGTGTGGACCTTAACAAAGTCGAACTTAGTGGCCAAAGAATTCATGAAAGCCTGACTGGCGGCAATATGCTCCGCGTGCCAGAGTCTATTGGTAAGGATGAATCGTGAGTGATCTTTGAGAAGCTGATAGAAGTCCAGTCTTTCGAGTTTGGTGGGGATGTATTTGCCATCAAAACAGTCGACTAGAGTAAGGTCATAATTTTCTTTCATGTCACGAGCGAAGTCGAAAGCGTCTTTGATCACAACAGTGAGATTATTAAGTTTATTTAAGTCACAATATTTCCTGGCTATCTCTTCCATCCCTGGATCTATCTCAACAGCGGTAATGAGTGCATTTGGATAGAGACTGCTAATGAGTCTGGCATTGGAACCGGTGCCCAGTCCCAGAAGGAGAACTTTTTGGGGTACGAAGTCGTAGGGCAGATGTCCACTCATACCCTGGCGCCAGATGGAGCGCATGATGTGACCGGATTGAATAAGACCATTACCGATGAGAGTAGGTTCCTGGCCACCGTAGAAATTGATGTAGAGATTCCGATTAAACTTAGTATCAGGTAGTTTGACTATCCGAGGGAAGAAAAAATTAAGGAGTGACATCGGTGGCAGCTTTGGTAGCTTCTAACTCGGCTTTTATTTTACGAGCCAGATCTCCCCATTCTTGATATCTCTTGTTTATCGCCCATTTGTTGACTTTCTTGGGAGATTCTTTCTCGGCAATTAGTGCGGCATCCAGAAGGTCGGCAGCGGCTCTGTCTCTTTCAAGATATGAATCAGCTCCGGAGACGATGGCGACGAACTGCTTATCCTTGACGGTGGCAGTGACGATAGTGGAGTAACCGGCTTTTTCGGTATAGGCGATCTTCAGTCCGTTGACACCTGGGTAGACTCCTAAAAGACCGTTCCAGTTGGGAAGGTAGTATCGGCCGTGATCTTCGGTTTTTTCAATATCCTGTCTGTCCGAGGATGCGGCTGAGGCAATTTCCGGATAGTTGACCTGAACATTGTGAACAAGTTGGGCAATATCTTCGAGGGTAGAGAATTGTTTTTCGTCGTCGAGGCCGTCGGTGGTGGCAAACTGTGAGGATTTCATGCCAATGAGACGAGCCTTGGTATTCATCAGGCGGATGAAGTCTTTTTGATCGTAGTTATTAGCAAGAGCGGCGCCGTCGCATAATGTTTGAGCAGCGTCGTTGGCACTGGTGGCGATCGCGCCTCTGAGCAATTCCCCAGCAGGAAGTTTTTCCCCAGACTTAAGTCCTAAGACAGTTGGTACCTTGTCGACCGAGTCTTTAGTAGCCGTGATTACAGTATCCATGGGGATCAGATCAAGGGCGACCTGGGCAGAAAGAAGTTTTGAAAAAGATGCCGGAGACATGAATTCCGAGGTATTTTTAGCGTGATATACCTCTCCGGTTTGCGCATTGTAAACAATGTAACGAGGAATATTATTTAGACTGACAAGTTCTGTCGAGGTAGCAAAATCAAGATTGAGAGGCTTGGCAATCTTTTGATTTACTTTACTGGTGCCGTCATCCCAAAAACCGGCGAACGGAGAAAGGGGCGCCTTGGAACTCTCGGTGTAGAGATAGGCAAAGGCAATGGCCGCGAGGACCAATAAGGGCAGTAATGTAAAGATTTTTTTAAACACGCTTTATCACCTCTTTGCCCATATATGGTATCAAAGGCGCGGGAATTTTTACAGAACCGTCGGCTTGTTGATAATTTTCCAGAATAGCTACCAACCAACGGGGAGAATTAGAGGCGGTGTTGTTTAGCATATGGACGTACTGCATTTGATTTTTATTATCCTTGTAGCGGATATTGGCTCTGCGACTCTGGAATTCTAACATGATAGAGTCCGATGCAAGTTCTCCCCAGTTGCCTCTGCCGGGCATCCAAGCTTCCAAGTCATACTTTTTGGCTTGAGGCTCACCCATATCTCCGGTGCACATCAGAAGAACACGATAAGGTAGATCCAGATCTTTGGCGATTTCTTCGGTCAGGGACATCATTTCTTCATGAAGTTTGATGGACTCATCCAAATCGTTTTTGCAGATGACCACCTGTTCGGTTTTGACGAACTCATGGACACGGAAAACACCTTTCGTGTCTTTGCCGTAACTGCCGGCTTCTTTTCTGTAGCAGGGAGAAAAGCCGATCATGCGGATCGGGAGATCCTTTTCGTATAAGACTTCGTCCTGATAGTAAGAGACCAGCGGTACTTCGGCCGTGCCGGCAAGATATGTTTCGGTGGGGTCGTCTTCGGTGGTCTCGAATTTATACGTTTCGCGTTCTCCCCAAGGGAAATGCCCGGTGTTGAGGAAGGAGCGTTTCTTTAAGATGACGGGGGGGGCAACAGGGGTATATCCATGGGAAATAAATTTCTGTAGGGTGTATTGCATAAGAGCGAACTGAAGCATGACACCTTCATTTTTTAAATAATAGCCTCTGAACCCGGCTACCTTGGAGCCTCTTTCAAAATCGATAATATCCAGATCCTGGGCCAACTCGACGTGGGACTTGGGGGTGAAATCAAATTTCTTAGGTTCTCCCCAAAGACGCACTACTTTGTTATCTTTTTCGTCTTTACCTACAGGAACTTCCGGAAGGGGGATGCCGGGAACTTGGTACATTAAGTTCTCGAATTCTTCTTCAGCTTGACGTAGTTGAGGTTCCAAATCATCAAGCTGTCTTTTTAGGGCAACAGATTCGGTGATCAGTTTCTCGTCGCGGCCGTTTTTAAGTTGATCGTTGAGGACATTTCTTTTTGAGCGAAGGCTTTCTATCTGAGAGATGAGTGTGCGTCGTGATTCATCCTTTTCCAGCACGTTATCCACAATGGCAGGATTGTAGTTTTTGTTTTTTATCCCCTGCTTGACCAACTCAATATTTTCGCGAATGTATTTAATATCCAACATGGTTTTATTTTAATTAATATTTATTAATTTATTGAGGGATTGATATAAAAAAGCCCCCAATAATTTGAGGGTTACGGCCCACGCTTTTTAGGCGAGGAGGTGCCACCTTAACCAAGTCTTGATTTGTGCTATTACGGGCGACCCGCTTCCGTTTTTACCCGGAAGAGCTCGACAGTTGGAAGCTGTCTTAAACGCTTGTAGGTATATTTTATCACTAAAGGCCGATGGAGGGAGCGATTTTTTGCATTGACTCCAAACAGATGCCGATAAAGGTTTCCAGGGAGAGGTTGAGACCCTCAGGTTTTTCGCACTGGGCGACCTCATCTCTACGTGTGCCGGCAGCGAATTTTGGCTCTTTGAGGAAGCGTTTCATAACCGAGGAGAGTTTGACATCTTCGAGTTTGCGGGAAGGATAGACAAAGGCAACCGCCATGATTAACCCGGTGAGTGAGTCTGCGCAAAGGATCGACCACTCAGCTTTGTTGTGGGGTTGATAGCCTGTGAGCTCAGGGGCGTGGGCTTTGATGATCTTATGGACCGTATCGGAAATAGTGAGTCCATATAATCCCAGGGCATCGAGGGTTTTACCCGGGTGATCCTTCTTGAAGGGCTCGGAGTAATCGATGTCATGGACAAGGCCGGCGCGTAACCAATCTTCTCTGGACGGCTCGTCATCACCCAAGAGATTATTGGATTGAAAATAATCATAAAGACCGCCCATGCAGGCCTCAAGGGCAAGAGAATGGGCAAGGATCTTTTCATCCAATTGTTTTTTTAAGGCTTCATAGTACTTTTCGCGCATGAGGTTGATTTTATATTAATCAAGTTGAATCCACATCTCTTTGCCAAAATAATGAGCGCAAATTAGGCACATTCATAGATAGCGCGGACTTTTTTGCACCAAAAAACTGTGTAATCCACTAACCAGGAGGGGCTTAATTAATGTTTTTGACCTTGTAGATGATCTTGCCTGCAGGGGCTTCAACATCAACAATGTCGCCAACCTTTTTGCCCATAAGGGCCTTGCCTAAAGGAGACTCATGAGAGATCTTTTTGGCAGCGGGATCAGCTTCCCATTCACCAACAATGGTGAACTGGTGTTCATTTCCGTTGACTTCGATGTGTACAACAGATCCGACAGAAACTTCTTCGTTGCCGGCTTTCTTGGCATCGACGACCATTACTCGGGTAATGATGTCTTTTAGCTCATCAATACGGCCCTCAAGTGCAGAAAGATCCTCCTTGGCGGAATGATATTCGGCGTTTTCCGAAAGGTCACCGAATTCGCGCGCACGGGCGACGCGTTCGATAGCCTCAGGAAGCTTTAATTTTTCTAGCTCGGAGAGATCAGAAACCAGCTGTTGGTAGCCAACAGGCGTCATCTGAACTCTTTGGTTATTTTTGTTCATATATTTTTTAATAAAAGTAGCAATAGATAATAAATATAAAGCCTGCCATGGCGTTGTCAATCACCAAACAAGGGCTAGGGTCTTTAAATTGTGTATTCTATCAGATTGGGAAACCGGGCAGGTTCCTTAGGTTAGTAACATGAATTTCAAATGGACAGGGGATATTTTACGCCTAAATATGTGAAAAGTCAAACAAACATCACCCTTTCGAAGACATGTCTCTTTAGGCTGCTAGGAGGTAAAAATAGTCTCCGGGAGCATCCATGCCCTCAGGGGTGCGTATGGGTATTATATTTGAGGCTAAAGTTTGATAAAATATACATGTTCTGATCTTTGGCCCCGTCGTCTAGTGGTCCAGGACATTTGGTTCTCATCCAAAAGATCGCGGGTTCGACTCCCGCCGGGGTCACCACGGAGTTGTTGACAGTTCGATTCTGTCCCAGGGAGCAATATTCCCTGGTAGTTAAATGGCATAACGTCTCCCTGTGACTTGCTGGTTGCCAGGTGAAAGTTCGAATCTTTCACAAGTCATTATGAGAAAGGGTGTTCGAAGTATTGATGTCAAAAAACTTAAGTGTGTTACAGAATTTAAAGTAAATATTGTTAGGACCAAGAGATTAATTAACTCTCTTTTTGGGAATATAACAACGACTGAGACTTTTTTGGAATACGTGTCAAAAGACAATAAAGCTGTTATGGATAACCCAATCTCAAAGTCCTTAGTCATTGAAAAACGGGATAGAGATTATATTTTTGAGTTGGGGTACATAGCACTGTTTGCAAACTTTGAAGCTTTAATGCATGACTTTATCAAAGATTTATACCAAAATTATCCACGATTTATGCTA
>CAZYOB010000029.1:0-5999 GCA_964648275.1 uncultured Pseudomonadales bacterium | reverse complement strand
ACTTGAATGTGAAGTTGTGTCTCGGGGAGTTTTTGCTAAAGGGTTGGCGAGCGACTAAACTCGCTTAGGCCACGACTCTCTTCTCATTCTGCCAGCGATCGAAGTTTTCATTGCTCGAATTTACGATCAGTTCCGGTGTAACTCCAATCTTGTTTAGGGTATTTATGTTTTTTGCAAGCCTTCTGAATAATCTGAAATGAAAGTCTTGATTATTCCTAAATACCTCCTCGAAGTTGTGTTTGTTGACCACTCCAGGGTAGACGTTTGTATCTTTAGCAAAATCAGACTCCTCAAAATGGTGAAAGTCACTACTGAGTATTAAGGGGACTCCTCGCCTGACTGCTTCGCTTACAACGTTCAAGGTAAGGGAATTTTCTTGGCTTTCAAGATCTTCAAACAGATTTATTTCCATGGCCACTTTTCGCTGAGCCATTAGGTCAAGAAGTAGCAGGTAATCTTCAACGAAGATTGTGTCGGCTACCCTCGATGAAAGCTTGGTGGGATGACCAAGGGCATCAACATGAGGATTTAGGACAGCCCCCATGTACGCATTCATTAGGTACTGTTTCGTATAGTATTTCTCACCGGTGAAAAACTCTCGTACAAAGCTATGAAAGGAGGCGATTACCAGATCAAGTCCGGAGAGACAGCCATCATCCAAGCTTAGCTCACCGTTTTCACCGATGATATCCACTTCGATCCCCGCAATTATCCTGGAGGATTCGGGATTTTGACGCAACGCTTTTAGCTTTTCCGAAACTGATTGGGAGGCAAGGTCGATTGTAAAGCTCTTCCACTGCTCATCGGTGAGGCCCTCTGGTTTGGGTATGTTCTCAATATCAAAATCCAGCAGGGCATGATTAGTATCGGTTATCCTTGTATCTGGATTTTTGGTTAAATTCTCCAGGTAATATACAGCCGCCTCAGTTGTAAATTGATGTTTCTCTCCAATATCAAAGACAGCGGGCTGGTCTTCGTTTCTGAGGTGAACGTGGGAGACAGGCCCACCTAGCCAATTAATGATTTCTTTTGTCTCTATCATAGGCTGTTAATCAATTCGATAGCTTCTTGATGATGGTCAAGACTGTATGTAAGTTCATACACTGGGCATGTTCGAATAATTGCTTCTATGTTAGATATTTCTCTCTCGACATCTATGTCAAATAGTTTGTACCAACCGCTACTGTCGTGATTATAGAAACGTCGGTGATAATCTTTTAAATAATCCAACAGAGCGTTTGGCTCAAGTTGACCAAAACTCATCCCTTTTTCGCCAGAAGTGCTTTTAAGCATGACAATGGCCTTTAATTCGGTATGGTTCTTGACTCTTTCGTCGAATAAAGCCTTGAGAGTTTTTGGCTCCAAATAATAGCGGTTTTCGTCACCAGGCTGGAGGGTAGACTTGATCGCTTCGATTATTTCAACTACGTTATGGTTGCCCCTCTTTTTCATTGACTCCAAAACATTTAATCTAATTCCCATAGACATGGGGTACCCATTGGCGATAAGTTTGCCTTCCTTGAAACCGATGGTCACCTGCGAGTTGGTGATAAACATATTTTCTGGTTTTTTTTCAAGCATGAAACTAAGAGCCAGTGAAGTTTTTCCTGCCCGCTTTTCTCCTATCAAGACAATTCCGTGATGATTTTGATTTTCTATCGCTGCGCCTTTAAACATGGTCATTCCACTCTCAAGATCCTTAAGCATGACCAGGCTGCGGATAATCCTCATGACCTTCCTTTTATCAGGTTGCTCTAAAAAGACATGGACGGTCCTACTTTCCTTATCAACTACCCATCCTTCTTCGTTCCCAAGAACTTCGAATATGTGCCACACCTCAGCCTGATTTCCTGAACCGGAGACGGTTTCGGTATATGACTCAAAGTAATCTTGGCAAAATTCTGCAGTATGTATATCTTGAGTGTGTAAAACCAGGTCAAGGTTAGTGAATGAGAATGCAATTTCCGAAGGTGCGTGTTCAGCGGCTTCCGAAATTCGACCAATTAAATACTCTTGTTCCATTTTTGCCCCTGAATGATATTGTTTAACTCAAGCGAGTTTTGAGTTAATGAAACTAAGCTTTTGTGCCTATAAGTTGCATAATCTTTTAGTGCAGAGTTATCACCAAGGACGATATCTGTTTTGAAAAATGAGATGTCTGATGCCTGGATAAATATATAGAGAGACAGCATCATCTCTGCTTCATCCTTCGTAAGTTCCACGCTTTTTGAGTAGCCTTCGAGAAAATGGGATAGATATTCTGGTTTAAGTTCGATGAAACCCAGATATTTATTGGTTTGAATTGCCGCTCTAATCACTTCATAACAGCGATAATAGATGCCGGCCTGGGCATAATCAATCAGGCCTTTGATATTCATTTCTTCGTCGTATAGGAGATTTCTGGGGTAAAAATCACCATGGACAATTTGCTGCGGAAGGGTGGAAAAATCATTATATTCCTTAAGGCTTTCAGCAATGGAAATTTTTTCCTCAAGAATTTTTTGCCACTCTTGTCCGACTCGGGACTGATAGTATTCAGACAGTAATTCAAAAATGTGTGCAGGAGAATCTGGAAAATGTAGAAGAATAGAGTCGGGTGTTGATAGATTTTCTGAATGGTAACTTTCAAATACCCGATGGACCTGTCCTAAAAAAAGTCCTGTATCGTAAAAAACTTGTTCGGGCCTCTTTTTTTCAGGATTAAAGTCCTGTCCTTCCTCATATTCACACAGTTCCCATATGTCATGACCAATCTGAACATTTAGGTTGCCAAATAAAGTGGGAACAACTTTGGGGCTAATAGACAGAGCGTCGGAGGTATGGTTTTGAAGATTTTCGAAAAAAGTAAGCCTATTTCTGTCACACTTTTCATCGTAAACTTTCAGCACGTACTTTTCTCCGTTTATCTCAATAAGAAAAACATTCTCCTTTATTTGACGCAGGAAATTAAACCCCTCGATGTGATCAAAGAAGGCATCAAATTCTTGATGGTGGTCATGAAAATATGTCTCTGTAAGCATTGGTAAATGAATCAATAATGTATTGATTTACTTCCTGAGTCATCGACGGGTGAAGGCTGAGACAGATAATCCGCTCTCCCAAATTTTCGGCGATTGGGAGAGATTGGCCTTCGGTTTCAGATCTGATTAATTGATTTAGCTTGTAGGTGGGCGGATTGCCGACCACACTTCCAATACCGTATTTGAATTTAAGGATGTCCATCAGCTGATCCCGCTTCTTCCCCCCTTCGTTTTCAGGGAGAATTAAGGTGTACAAGTAGTATGAACTTTCACTATATGGGGTATCTTCTTGGATATTTATTTCTCCAAGCGTTGAAAATTCCTGATTTCTTTGGTCAGCCAGATTTCTCCTTAAGCTTACGAGGTGCGGGAGTTTTTCCAACTGTACCAGTCCAACTGCAGTCTGGATCTTGGTCATTTTGAAGTTGCTTCCCCATTCAAAGCTCCTTCCGAACGATCGGTAATTTTTCAGAGTTTCGGCAAGATGAGTATCGTTGGTGGTTACTATGCCTCCCTCTCCAAGAGTGGAGATGACCTTTTTGGACTGTAAACTGAAAAAGGTCGCCCAGGCCTCACTTCCCAGGTGTTGGCCTTTGTAGGTAGTACCAATCGATCTGGCGGCGTCGCAGATAATTTTGGGCTTGTCTGGTCCAAAGAGAGTAGATGTGTCGATCACCTGTTTTAACATGTCGACGTCTGCAGCCAGACCATTCATGTGGGTAACCAAAACTGCCCTTGTTCTTGGAGTCAGCTTCTTGGCCACATCGAATGGGTCAATGTTAATTGTTTTGGGGTCAGGTTCACAAAGAATGAGCCTGCCACCCTCACCAATGATAGATAGGTGCGTGCCGGGGAAGTTAAGTGAGCAAGAGATCACCTCGTCACCGGCTTTTAAATGGAGAGCTTTGAAAATTAGGTCAAGTGCACTACCCGCGCCATTAAAAGCGACAGCATGGTCGGCATTGCAAACTCTGGCAAATTCTTTTTCTAACTCGAGGGTTTCCTTGGCAGCGTAAAACCCCACAGATGGGTCCATGCTAGCTTCAAGGGTTTTGTTTACAGCAACTCTTTCTTCTTCTCCATAGATGCTTCCCAGAGAAGGTTCACCCTGAAACATTACTGCCTTCTGTTCAGGTGTAATCATGTTATTTAATCAGCTTGTTAGTAAGTCTGTGATTTAACTCCCAAAGGGCAGTTCGATTACTATCCCAGTTCAGCTTTGACAAGGCGTCTTCAAAATTGAGCCATTCGAAGTTCTTGTGTTCATCGCTTAGGGTTATTTTCTCATCCGTCATCGCCAGTCCGAACGAGTATTCGGGAATGACAATGGTTTCCGGACCCCAGATAAAACCGCTAATCGCTACCACAGGTATGCTGGCCGTTGAAGATAGCTGAAAAATTTTATTTACAAGAGGGATGCCGGCTTCTTCGTGGGCCTCTCGCTTGGCCGTTTCTATAGGAAGCTCACCTTCTTCTCCCCCACCGGCAATTCCTTGCCACACTTTTAGATCTTCGCGTTTAAAGAGGCAATATTTGGTAATACCGTCTTTCTTGATGTACGGAAAGACTAAGATTTGGTACGGCGCTCTCATATTTGTTAGACCATTTTGATAATTTCTTGGACAAATTCTTCGGTTTTCTCGGGTCCCAATTCTTCCTGAGTTTTGCGGATGGCCCCAAACAGCCTGTTTGAGCGGTTTTTGAAAGGGTCGCAGACACTTGGGCAGATAGCGGGAAGCATTTGTCTTACCTTCATTCTCTCATCACCTTCCCAAATTTCCCCAAACGGCCTTTCAAAAGCATTGCCAAATATTTTAGCTCCGACTGTGCAGTGATAGTTACATGGATAGACATTTCCATCGGAACCGACCGCTCCGATCAGATCGGCAATAACACATTTATCAAAAGAGCGCTGCATTTCAGAGGGGTTGTTTAGTTTGTGAATTTTGATGAATCTGAATTTGTCGTCACAGAGCTCCTCGATTTTCTTGAATAGTTCTTCGGCTTCGAGCATTTGCTCATCGTTTAAGAGCATGCGGCCGGAATTGTCTTGTTTCATGCGTAAGGTGCCAACACCAAGGCTTTTGAGCAGCTTGGCCGCTTGGTAGATTTCCTTATAGTTAGATGGATACAAAATAAATGAGGAGTTAATTTCGAGCTTACTATCCTTAGACTCGTTCCTGGCTTTCACTAACTTGCGGATGTTATCAAGGAGACGTTCAAAGACTGCTTCGCCCTCGAGTTTGCCAGCGTATTTCAATTCGGCGTAGGTTTTGGCTGTTCCGGCATCAAAGCTGATGTTTATGTAGTTCATTTTCAATAGGGTCTGAATCAGATCGTCATCGATTAGAACAGCATTACTGAAGATGCCTAGTCTTCTGCCAGCTTTATGAAGCATATCTATAGCTTCCATAAAGGATTTTTTTGAAGCCATTGGCTCTCCGGTGATGCCTGAAAAGGAGATGTTTTCGACCCTAAACCCGTCTTTTTCGTAATCGATAATACCCTGGATTAGCCTACGCATGTTCTCCGGTTTGACCAGCTTATTGGGCAAGCGACCGGCATCTTTTTCGGTTTCTTGCTCGTCAAGGACCCGACTGCCGATACACCATTGACACATTAGGTTGCAGCTACTGGATGGATGGATCAATATTTCATATGGTGGAAGGACCGTGTCATGGTTCAGGGCATGGAGAAAACGCTTTTTGTGGCGCCTAAGGATATCGATTTCGTTGAATATGCCGGGCAGATCTGTTCTTACGTAATCCATGAGAGGGTTGACATCTTTCATGCCTCTAAGAATATCACTGTTATAGGGTTAAGTCAAGAGGGAACTTGATTTGTGAGTGAGCGTACAAAGCGTGTTTGAGCAAATCTTATAAGTTATGAGTTTGGCTAATTTCCAGCATTTCTAAGTCAACGAGCTTGAAGTTTAGGTGAATTTTTGACATAGTGGATATACATGGATTATCAAGAGGA
>CAZYOB010000028.1:0-7315 GCA_964648275.1 uncultured Pseudomonadales bacterium | reverse complement strand
CCATCCTTCGAACCGTTTTCAACAACGATAATTTCGTAGACAATCCCCTTGGTGTGTTTGATAATCGAGTCGAGACAACTAAGAGTGATGTCCTTGGTGTTAAAGGAAATGACAACTATGGAAAGGTCGACCTTCATACTTTGATTGACCGTTTAAGCGAAAGGCAGGTGAGATATCCGGCGGGAAAAACCAATGCCCAAACAAGGAGCCTGGCCCAAACGGAAGAGTTCACTGGGACAAGGGTGATCTTGCTGAGATAGGTGATGGTCTTGAAAGTTACCCTTGGTTTGTTCTTGTCTTCGAGATGGCGGAATTCGGGTGAGTTAGTGGGTTCCCAGCCATTAACAAAGAGAGATTCTTTGAAGGGATAGATAATTTCTTCGAGATAGTAGCTTTTTACCTGGTCGCGGACGTATTGATATGATTCTTCCGGACGGTAATTCAATCTATAAGTGGGGATGGTTATACCAAAAATACTTGAGGAGTATTTTTCTTGCATTTCAGGAATGACTTCACCTCTGACCCTGTTGGTATAAAAAGCTTTTTGGTCCGGATTCTGCCAGGTGTCCCCGGGTTCATCGGACAGGACTCCCCCATCCAGGTCGGGTACTTGAGGAGTGGGAGAGAGTAGGTAGACCGCCCCCAGGATATACAAAATCAGTGCAAGTGTGATCTTCAATTTCATTGAAAAAGTCTCGGGCGACCTAATTTATATTTATATTCTTTCAATGGCCTGACGGCGATCACTTTTGCGGGAACCCCACCGACAATGGTTTTTTCAGGAACGTCCTTGGTGACAACAGCACCGGCTGCGATGATGGCTCCATCCCCAACTTTTACCCCAGGGAGAATTATGACTCTGGGGCCGACGAAGACGTAATCTCCAATGGTGACCTGCTCTTCCGTAGCGTTGAACGAGGGGTCAGAGAGATCATGTTCGGAGTTGTAGATCATGACATCTGTAGCGAAGTCACAGTGTTTACCAATCCTTAATGGTGCACGTCCATCCAGGAATACTCCCTGGCCGATGATAGAGCCTTCCCCGATGGAGATATTTTTAGGCTGAAAGAACTTAGCTCCCATGTGGATGGTGGCTTTGTTGCCCAGTCTGAGACCGGAGAGTCGATAACAAAAATTTCTGATTGTGTGGCTGGGAATTAAACCGACAATATTGAGAAGTAATAGCTTAAGGTCTAAAAGATAGCTGTAAAAGCGATTGAGGATCTTTCCCAGGGCTGCGCCGGTCTTTAGTTTCCCCCCATCCTTGTTAACAAAATATATTCCTTTATCCGATACTACTAAATTTGCAATTTTCATACTGACTTAAGAATAGCAATAATTTTTCTGGCAGATAAGCTCCAGTCAAAACGCCTGGCGTTTTCTTTGCCTGCTTTAATTATGGCGATCCTTTCCGTTTTAGACAAGGCTAAGGCTTTTTCGAGGGCAGTTTTAATCGAATTTGCTGAGGTGGGTTCATCTATATAGATACCTGATTCACCCACAACCTCAGGAAGTGAGCTGACCCGGGAAACGACGACCGGGGTTCCGACAGCCTGAGCTTCAACAGCCGGAATACCGAATCCCTCATAAAGACTGGGAAGAACAAATGCTCGTGAACCCTTAATGAGAGCCGGAAGATCATCATTGGGAGCAAAACCGGTAAAGATCACTCTGTCAGCTATACCCAATTTTTTTGATTGCTCCAGGATCTGTTCGAACAACCAACCCCTTTTACCGGAAATGACGAGTTTGAGACGAGGAGAATCCAGCTTGGCGAAGGCTTCAATCAGGCGAACAATGTTCTTTCTGGGCTGAAGAGTTCCCCAGTAAAGCAAGTAGCTGCCGTTAATGTCGTATTTTTTCTTGACAGAGATGATCTTGGTCTTGGGGACTTTACCGTGGTATATCTCTTTGTCAAAAGCAGGATAGACCACCTCTATTTTATTTGGATTCGTACCATAGAGTTTGACGATCTCGTTTTTAGAAAACTCCGAGATAGTGATAACTTTTTTGGCTCTTTTGACTGACAGGGGTGTCCACTTTTTTAGTTGGTTGATGTCATAGGAGGTAAAGTACTCTGTACCAAATCTTTCGAAAGACATGTCCATTAAATAGATTACTTGTTTGGTGGGGGCGAAGAGAGGAGCGTAATGGCTGGGGCTAAAGAGAACATCTATTTTTGGCTTTCCCGTCCAGAGCCTTTTTGTAAGACTGGTAAAGACCCAGGCTTTTTTGCTCCCGAAAATTTCGTAGTTAAGTTTTTCATTACCTTCGGGCATATCAGGAAGAGGGCGTTCCTTGGAGAGAGCGATCAGCTTATCATTCTCTCCCAACTCCTTGGCCATGTGGACAAAGATATTGTAGGCAACTTGATTAACTCCAACTCTTTGAGGGATGTTGGCCTCATTAATATCAAACCCGATGTTCATTTATTTTGATGTTTGGATAATACTTCCTGGTAGACGGAGTAAGTGCTTTCTGCCGCTTTGTCCCAAGTGAATTTTGCCGCTTGGGCAAAACCAAGCTCCCTGAGTTTGCCTCTTTTACCGACAGCTGTGATTATACCAGCGGCGATATTTTGGGGATCCGCAGGGTCGACCAGAATTCCGGCATCTCCAACCACTTCCGGCATTGAAGAAACGTTTGAGGTGACTACTGGAGCTCCACAAGCCATTGCCTGTAGAGGAGACAGGCCGAATCCTTCATAGAAGCTAGGTAAGGCATAAACGAGTGCTCCGGAGTAAAGAACGGGTAAGTCGTTATCTGAGATAAAGCCGGGCATTATCACACCTTCCACGGGAACAGGGAGTTCACCCCAGCCGGTACGTCCGCCGATCAGGAGGGTGAGGTCGGGATAGGTTCTTTTGACAATCTCGAAGGCCTTGATTAAACCCGCTTGATTCTTGCGGGGCTCAAGAGTGGAGAGGGAAAAAATGTAGTCTCCTTTGATTTTGTATCTGCGCTTGATCTGATCGATGAGCTCAAGAGGCTGGGGAGTGTATCTGGGTTCAACGCCTTCGGGAATAACAACTATCTTATCTTCAGGAATTCTTAATATTGAGATGAGGTCTTCTTTAGTGGAACGGCTGACGGCTATGATCTTGCCGGATTCCCTGGTCACCCAATGAAGTCTTTTCTTATGCGCCTGGCGAATAGAGTCCGTGGTGGTTTGAGGATACTTGAAAGGTATCAGGTCGTGGACGGTAGTTACTTTGGGTAGGTGCGAGGGTGGCTCTGTCCAATCAGAAGTGTGAACAATGTCAACGTTCCCGATCAATTTTTCCACGGGAAGGACGTGAAGTGAATTCCAAATGAAGTCCATCAGCGTGGGTGGAAAGGGGAAGATCTTAGGAGTACCTTTAAGTTTCTTGGCCAGGGTGGTCAGCTCAGACCTTCTCCTGAGGGATCCACCAAAAAGAACAAATTCATCTTCAGGATGCAAGTGGACAAGGCTTGTCACCAGGTTTTTTGTGTAGACCGAAACACCTGTGCCATAAATGGCTTGAGATATATCAATTCCTATCTTCATAGAGTTGTTGGGCTCTTTTATTATACTCGTGCGGTTCTAATTGCTTGCCTTTGCAGGAGGTCGGTACTCGTAAACAACCCCAATATTTTTAAATGATCTCTCCCCTACCCTGGTGAAGCCGGCCGTCTCGAGTGCCTTTTGGGCAGTTCTCTGGGGATCGGTCAGATCGGAGAGATAGTCGAGGAGAAATATTCTGAGCTTGCTCTGAGCAGGCACAGAGATCGTCTCGATGAGATCTGTTCTTGGGGAGCCGAGGGACTGCTGGGTGAAATAGTAATCGGCCTGGGGTGAATAAAATCTCAGGGGGGCGAAGGGGGCGGGGAAATTAACGACGACGAGGGACTGTGGCTGATTGATGTAGCTTGATAGCCGGCGCCAGTCCTCCCTTTGATTGATGGGATTTCCCCAGGTGATCAGTGTAGGAATCAGAGTGAGAATGACAAGTGTCCAAAAGGTGACTCCTCCGACCGAGAGGGAAAACTTCGACAAGCCGATGGCTGAGAGGGAAATTACCGCAGGGAGAATGAAAAGAAATCGCCAGTAACCGAGGACGGGGGTTTTCAGACCAACGACCGAGGCAATTATCAGCGGGACAATCACCCAGGTGGCAAGAACTGCATGTCTTTTTTCTTTGGCTCCGAATGCTGCCAGAAAGATGTAAATGGCAGATATCAATCCTCCAAGAGCATAGTAAACGATCTTCGGTGTAAAACTGATCCTGCCGGACAAAAGTTTCAGGGGGATCAACATCAAAGATTTAAAATCCAGACTTCCTGATAGAGCCGACCAGCCAGGAAGGGCGCTTTTTAAATACCCACCAACTTTGGTTTGCTCGAGCATTGTTGGTAACCAAGGAGCGAACAGGGCAAAAGAAACGACTAAGGAGGCAAGAAGGGGGAGAATTTTTTTCCGAGAAAAAATTATGAACAGGAATTGGGCGGCCAGATTGAAGAATGCTCCGTAGAATGTGTAGATGTTGAGGGCATTAAAGAGGGTAAAGAAAATCAGGTACTTGGGGTGAGATCTTTTTTGAGAGCGGAGCAGATAAGCCCATGAGAGCACGGTCAGCAGAGCATTGAGGGAATACATGCGTAGCTCTTGCGAGTAGTAGATGTGGAACGGACTCAGACAAAAGAAGATCAGAGCCAGACGAGGTGCCATGTGATTTTTTGAATCGACTATTTCTTTGACAAGAAAATAGACTGCAGGAATGGTGGCGGTACCAATGAGGATAAAGGGTAATCTGATCAGCCATTCAGAGTGACCGGCTAAGGGGAGCCATAGTTTTAGCAGAAGGTAAAACAGGGGTGGGTGAAAATCACTGGCCATTTTGGTGACAAATGAGGCTAGGGGCGTAAGGGCTATTTCTAGTGAAGCACCCTCGTCCAACCAAAAACTTTGGTTAGAGCCGATGAGCCGCAAGAAGAAGCCTACGATTGTCATTATTGCAACCATGACCTTATTATATCTTTATGTCTAAATACCTGGTTACCGGTGGTGCCGGTTACATTGGAGGAGTTTGCGTAGAGGAAATGATCAAGAGAGGAGACGAGGTGGTGATGTTGGACAATTTATCCGTTGGACACAAAGAAAACGCCTAACCGGGAGCTACTTTTTGTCAGGGAGATGCCGGCTCCAATGTAAATGGGATCATTAAGTCCGTGTGGGGTACTTTGCAGAATCCTCCAAAAAAGGTGGTGTAGCTGATAAACTATGGCATATGGTAAGAACGCTTTCTATTGTCATCCCAGCGTATAACGAAGGATCGTTTATTGGCGAGATACTGAAGCGAGTAGTTGCGGTTAAGTTAGGTGCTATAAAAAAAGAGATCATTATCATCAACGACGGCTCGACGGATAAAACTAAGGAGATCATCGAAAGGTGGTCAAAGAAAAAAATCTCCGGTGTGAGTGTCAAAGTCTTTCACAAAAAAAACGGAGGGAAGGGATCTGCAATGAGGAAGGGGCTGAAAGAGGTAACCGGTGACGTCGTGATTATTCAAGATGCCGATTTAGAGTATGATCCCAAGGACTACATCCAACTTATAAGACCAATCCAAGAAGGTGAGGCCGATGTGGTTTACGGGAGTAGATTTATGGGAGAAAAACCCCACAGAGTGCATTTTTTCTGGCACATGGTGGCAAATAACTCCCTGACGTTGATCTCCAACATGTTCACTAACTTAAACCTGACCGATATGGAAACCGGATACAAGATGTTCACTGCCGACGTTGCTAAAAGAATTGCTTTAAAAGAAAACGGTTTTGGGATGGAACCGGAGTTTACGGCCAAGATCGCCAAGATGAAATGTAGGGTTTTTGAGGTGGGTATTAGCTATCACGGTCGTAGTTACGAGCAAGGTAAAAAGATCGGTTGGAAAGATGGGGTAATGGCACTATGGTGCATACTCAGGTACAACCTGTTCGACTAGGGCTTTTGAGCAACAAGAAAGACACTTTGACCAAATGGAGGTCGGTAAAATTTTTCCAGAGATAATAGCGGGGTGATAAATTGATCGAATATGCGACCAAGAAAATTATCCGCTTGGGACTTCCCCGATTTTTTGATGAGCTTACCGAGTAGTACTCCCCTGCCCCACCAGGTGAAGTAGCCGGGAAAGTTGGCGTATTTTAGTTCCACTATTTTAAATCCTGAGGATGTTGCCTTCTGCGAGACTTCTTCCAGGGTATAGCGACGGAAATGTCCCATGTCCTTATCAAGACTGCCGAAGATCTCCGGTCTGGCGGGAACGAAGAGTAACAGGTAACCGGTTTTTTTTAATAATTTGAATGAATTGGCGAAAGCCTGACGGTCGTCTTCAATATGCTCGAATACATTGCTGGAGAGGATTGAGTCAAAATAATTCAAATATTGTTTTGGGGATTCTTTTTCGATGTCCAGAAGAATAGTTTTTGCTCCAAATTCTTTTTTCAGATATTCAAAGTATTCGGGATTAAGGTCTGAAAGATATAAATTTTTCGAGGGGAGAAATTTAGCCAACCCTCCTAGACCAGCACCTACTTCGAGAAGATTGCCATTGAGATATTTTTTGAAATTTCCGACCAGCCAACGGTTATAGCGGTCCAGACTACTCGCCTGCTCGAGTATGCGACCGCTTTTATCAGTCCAACCAAGTTTACTAGTGTTCATTGTTTTACTTTAAGTAGTTGGTAAAGTTTATTTCCAGAAATGATCATTACCAGTAAGTTTGTAGCTCCTGTCGCAATCACCGGCGCAAAGTAGCCAATCTTTGGAATGAAGATCAGTTCAATAATTACCAACAAAATTACCTGGAGTGCAGTGACTTTGGCATAGAAATCCGGTCGATTAAAGGTGTAGATAATGGCGGGCGTTGTTATGAGTGAAAAAAGGAATGGGATCATAGCAAGAGTCAGATACTGGAATACCGGGATTGCCTCGGCATAACTATTCCCAAAGACAAGCTTAATTATAGGTCCGGCGAGAACGATGGTAATGAGCATGAGAAGGGCAATGCCGCAGACAAAAAGGAATAATTTTTTGATATAAATCAGAGCTTTTTGGGGAGTATCAAATCCTGAAAAACGTGGATTGACAACTGCATTGAGACTTCCCAGCAGAAGAGCGAACAGAAGAGTGATCCGGCTGGCGGCAGGGTAAATTCCCGCCGAGTAACTGGAGACCATGAGATTGAGCAGGATGATGTCGATTCTGGATATCAATACCGAAAACACTTTTGGGTCAGCGATCCACTTGGCGAAAGCAAAGAGAAGGGAAAAAGTAGCTCTCTCAAACACGGGCTTAATC
>CAZYOB010000027.1:0-8687 GCA_964648275.1 uncultured Pseudomonadales bacterium | reverse complement strand
TAACAGAGTAACATCTTTCAGGTTTAGGCTATCCAGAGTGATTGCCTCAACATCAAGAGTGCCGTTTTCTTCAACCATGGAGGCACCCATGTTGCGCCTATTCGGGGTCATCTTTAGTGTTGTTTTTTTATCACTTAGCGCAATGGGAAAAATTTTGGTCTTAGGATAGGTAACATTTAGTTCTAAAAGCTTAAAATTATCGGGAACAGGTTCAAAACAAAGGATCTCTTTATATTCAAGAAAGTTAGCAAAGTATATAGCATGATTTCCTAAATTCGCTCCTATATCAATGATCACTCTTTGTTTTCTGTGATGTTCTAGCATGTAATCCAAAAGACCCGGCTCAAAGAATTCCTGCTCTCTACGGAGTTGATTAGATAGCTTTTCGTCCGGATGTAAGTGTATTTTAATGCCTCTGATATTTTCAAAAGTGAACTTTAGGTTATTGTCCATATTTATTTATTGAAAAACCACCAGGAAATGTTTTCGCTTTCCAGTGTCGTTAATTGTAAATCCAGGTCGTGATCCTTGATATATTCGTCAACTACTTTGGCGAGTCGCAAGGCGTAATCGTGCCCCGAAACGATACCGCCCACCTTTACTTTTTTAGACCATTCCCGGATGTCTTCTTCGACAAATTGGGGTTCATGATTGGCATCGATATAAACAAAATCAAGGCTCCGGTCGGCAAAATCTTTGACCGCATCCATACTGAGCTTGTAGATAATGGTGGTGTTGTATGGTGCAAGTTTGACTTTGGCTTCTTCGTATTTTCTCAGATGGTATTCTCTTTTTTTATGTTCGCCTGTACCCCATGAGTCGATACAGAATAGCTTTAGATCCGGATTGGTTTGGCACATAAAAGCAGAATAATCACCTCCCAGGACTCCAATCTCAGCACCGATTTTGAACCCAAGTTCGTGAAACAATTCGGCCAGTTCCTCTCTGTTTTGGGGTTTCGTGGACATGCTATTCTTTTACCCACATCCAGCTGGGGTCGCTTTTCTCGCTCCGACTTTCTAAAACAAACCAGGGGTTGATCCCGTGAGTTTGTTCGATCTCTTTGGCTCTCTGTTGAGCCGGAGCATGATCGATGAAGGCGAGACCCCAATACTTCTTGTCTACGGGAATGTCATTCCAATTTTTGACAAAGATAATGTCGTGATAGTCACACTGGTATCTTTTGGCGTGTGCGTACCATTTTGGATCCGTCTCGTACGAAACGATCTTTCTACCGGTGGTGGCTCCAAGCCAGTGAAGAAGGGTAGTAGAGAAATAACCGGTGCCGACTTCCAGGACATCACCTTCCGAGAGATCAAAAGCTCCGACGAGTACCGGAATGTGAGAAGCCATGCGGCCGTTTTTAGTCATTATTGATAGATATTTTTTATAACATCTTCAGCCTTACCCCAAACTGGAATGTCATAGGCCAAAAAACCGCCGAGTCTTTTGCGGTTGCCGAGATAGTCGTAACCAATGGCTTCCGGATGAGAAAAGATAACACAGGGTGTTTTAGAAAGAAAGCGGACAGCTTTCCGGGGTGTGACTCCCAGGCTATTTTCGTATTTGCCAAATTCGCTAAAATAATGCAGGGGGATCTTGCTTTCGTCGGGATACTTGGCGAATCTTTCTTCCAGAGCTTCGATCAGGAGTTTCCGGGGAGCGATAGCGGTGCAATTGCTTATACGGTCTTTAATGGAATATACCGGCGGGTTGCTCCAGGAATAGACGGACCATTTGGACATGTCGTAGGCAAATTCGTCATCCTTGGGGCGGAAGCTATTAAAATGATCTTTGGTGTAGAGACAATCGTCTTCGGCAAAGGCAACAAAATCGGTAGTGGCTGCTTTAGCTCCGACAAGGATCTGCTTATAAATACTCAGGTAGGCTCTGGGAAAATCAACCACAATGTTTTGGCCGTAATCCATTGGTTTTTGGGATATCGAGATCAGGGGATAATCCCCCTTGGCTTGCCAGAGGATATCTCTTACTTTGGTGGCAAATGGCTCATGAAGGGTATTTGCGGTGTAATAGAGGATGGTTAAATCGGTCATATTTATTATTTCTTTGCCACCAAATAAGTATCACCCGATACCCTACCTGCCTCAACGACTTCCAACCCAGTCCATTTGGCTAATGCAATCATCCCATCCCTAAAATATCTAAAGGTATCTATTGGGTGTCTATGCTCATGTGTTTTGGATGGTGCTATTATGATAGCCATTCCTCCTCTCTTGAGTATTCTTTTAACCTCAGTCAGCCACACCCAGGGAAATTCCATGTGCTCCATCGTCTGTCCGGAAATTATCAAATCAAACTCATTGTCTTTGAAAGGAAAACGGTATCCGTCATTAAGAACCAGGTCTACATTTATTCCGGACGAGATATCCGCACCGATAAATTTACACCCCTTGTCTTTGATCAAGTCACGATAGCATCCGATTTCTTCCTGCCCCGGTATGATCTGAGAACCAAGTTCGAGCACTGTACGCCCACCCAGCACAGCAAACCGATCTAAAAGGGATTTCATTAGTTCTATTGATGATGTGTGCATAATAAGATTTTCATTTGACGTAGAGCCAGCTGGGGTGTTTATCTTTGGCGATAACGAACCAGGGGTGGATTTGATAAGCTTGGGTCCAGCCGGTAACGGCATAGATGACACCCATATCAAAACGGCGCCAGTTGTGGGACCAGTCCTCGAAGTCATGTCCGTAGACCACCCCGCCGCTGCGGACTTTTTTGGACCAGGCGGCGAGATCCATCACGGTATATTCGAAGGAATGATTACCGTCGATATAAACAAAGTCCAGACTTCCATCGGGTATTTTTTTGGCCACTTCATTACTCCAACCTTTGATTAGTTGGCATTCATAGTCTTTAGTTCTTTCAAGGGCTTCGTCATAGGCCGTTTCCATATCGTTCCGGCGATAATCCCGGTAACCCGGATAAAGTTCCCATAGGTCGACACCAATGAGTTTTAAACCGGGGATGTTTTTCAGTAGGGCCTCAGAATATCCACCTCGGTAGACACCGATCTCGGCACCGATTTTGAAACCGAGCTCATTAAATATTTGCGGGATGTCCGTTTCACGGCTGATAGGAAGTTTGAAAGGGGAGGGCTGATTCAAATCAACAGGGAACTTATCGAGGAAGTACTGCAGGGTATCCATATTGATCAGGCATGTTCCATTCTCGCCCTTAATTCGGCAGCGGGTCCCCAGTAAGGTAAGTTTCTCTTCGGACGGACATTGCGGCGGATAGAGGGGAAGCGGCGCAGACTACTGGTGGTCCGGAAATTGATCACCGGATTGTCAGAGGTCCAGGCGCCCTGCTCGGTAAAAACGGGGGAGAAAGTGGTCTCTTCCCAGCCTTCTTTACCGTCAAGGGCTTTTTTAATTTGAGCGATCCAAAATTTACGGTCGGCCATCTGGGCATATTCGGTGAAGCCTTTTTGCCAGTATTTATCCCCCAAGACCCACACATTCTCGTAGCGGTAAACCCGGTCTTTGGTCGGCGGGGTGAAAGAAAAGTATTCTGGGGGATAAGTATAATCGTCTTTGGCGATGATGGCCCAATCGGTCTTGGCCGCTTCTAAGCCCTTAAGAATTTGTCTCAAGGTAGTGGAATCGCAAACGGGAACTTCACCAACGCTGATATTCTTTCCTAATTTTATGGGCCGGCGGGAGACGGAAATAATAGGCAGACCACCGGAGTTCTTTTCCAACTCTTTTTTAACCCGGTTCTCGAATTTGAGTTTTTCCAGGTTACTCGTGACATAGATCACCGTCGCATCCGCCCCACCATGGCGGGCAGGTTTGGTTTTGGGGGCGTTAGTGTTCATATTGATATTTATTATAGTATCCTTCGTTTTTGGCCAAAGTCTTTCCTTCCAATTGGCCGGCCAACCGGGCATGAGAGGGAATTTTTCTATTATGCTGATGAAGAAGTCTTTGTTCTCGACCAGCCATTTGTTATATGAATAAGCATAGCTACGGCGGTTTTCTTCCCTAGAGAGGTGATACATTCGGCCATGGACCGGTCCTTTGTGGAGATGAGCGTACCAGGTATTCTTGTTGGTGACGACCCGGCCGCCGTTTTTCCAGGTGGTCATGGAAATTTCTTCGGCTTCCTGACCCCAGCCGGTGTAACCTTCGACCTGCATGAAGCCCATTTTTTTGAACCAGCGCTTGGTCATAAACCAGCAGGAACCTTGGAATTGAATGGTGTCATCTATGGGTATGTCCCAATTTTTGAGAGTCCTTTCGTCCCATTTGAATCCATGAATAGCGTGATCCTTAACTAATGGGGGGAACATGATGTATTCGTAGTCAATGGGTGGTCGGCTATCGCTTTGTGGTTGCAAACTCCATTTGATGGCATCCAGTCTGTTCCTGCGGGGGATCTGGACCCATTTTGGCTGGTGATCTTTGGCCAGTTGTTCGTCGAAGCCTTTGGCCATCATGCAATGGGCATCAAGAGACATGACGTAGTTGCCCTTGGCCTGAGAAATAGCCAGATTGATGCCATGTCTTTTTTGAGAGTAGGGTTGTGCGGGTAAACGGATATATCTGACCCGTGGATCAGTAACCAGTTCTGTCTTTGGTGGTTCGTAACCGTCTAAAACAGGGAGAACCTCAATTTCGCCCGTGGCTTTTTTCAGGACGTCCAAGATCGTCTTTCTTAAAAAGACCTCATTTTTTGACGGAATAACAATAGTTAACATTGTTGTGCTATTTATACCACGTCGGTTTGTTTAACTGAAGATATCGTTGAAGTAACCGTATGTTAGTTCGGTCCGCTTACTCCAATTCGCAGAGAAATTTTTATCTCCTTTGGTATATCTGAAGTTGCCATTATTGTATTGCATGATGTACCAAGCGCCCGTCTTTTTAACGTAGCCGAAGTGCACCGGCGTGCCCTCATCATCAATTTCGCTGATCTCGTAACCATCAGTGGGACCTTGCTGTGCAGGATCAATTTGATTGCCGGTGGTGTCTTTGATCCCGACCACGTCCGGACCGGCGGCCACTCCACCACCCAGGAATGTGTCACGGGCTCTTCGGCTAAAGAGAGCTAAGAGAAGAAGTGAAATGCCGGTGGTACCGATGAGTTTAAGGAAGAGACGTTTGTCTTTGTCGGTAACGCCTTCTTCATCAGATTCAGGGTCGGTAGGGGAAGAGACTACTTGGGCATTATTTGATGCCGGACCAGGGAGAACCTTGTTTTGAACCACGACTCTGGTGACAGTTTTAGCGAGTAACCAGTGGAATATTTTGGTACCAAAGAAAAAGACTAAGGGGAGATAGATGAAGCTGGCGAGCAGTTGTCCACTACTACGTGCAGAGAAAATACCGACGGCCATGAGAAAGGCGCAGGCCAGAAAACTGTAGATGATGAGAACTCTGTCAGATTTCATTGGTTAATCTCTATACTAATCCGGAAAAGGATCAGGGCGACCGCCAATGAAAGAAGGGCAAGGTTGATCAGGAAGGTGGGTTCGGATTGACTGATAAAAGTGGAGAGGGAGAACTGGCCGAAGTAGGGATGTTTCTTTTGGTCAATATTGAGGAGTTTGAGAAGGGACTTTTTCAGATCGGAGATGATTTTTATGACAAAGTAGATAGTCACAGGGAGAAAAAGTATCAGAGTGATCAGGCTGTTCTGAGTTTTAAGATTGAAAAAGGCAGTGATGGTGAGAATGAAGGTGACAATGGCTCCATAGAGGAAAAGACTGCTATCTATTATTTGCAGCTTTGTTTGTCTCATGAGTTTTTATTTCTTGACAAAACCACCGTATTGATAGGAGACGAGGAGCAAGATAGCAATCAGAGTGACTCTGCCAATCTGAGCCATGGGAGAAAAGTTTGAGTTGAGGAGAATATCGGCGATGATGATCAATAGTGACAGGGTAATAAGGATCCTGGTGACCTTGGTGGCGAGGGTAGGGGAGGTAACTTCGATAATTGCCTCACCATCTTTAAAGCTTGACCCCACGAGGTCGGCGCTTTCGGCTTCTTTGAGAGCATCTTCAGGAAGTTTGCTGCCTATGAAATCCTCCAGGGATTTGGCGGTGATGATGAAAGTGCCTCTGACATGACCCCTGGCGGCTTTAATCCTGCCCTCATTGAGATACTTGTAGGTGGTGTTGGTAGACAGGCCCAAGATCTTGGCTGCCTGTTTGACATTGTAGATGTGATTGGGCATTTATCAATAATCTTAACAAAAATATATATGTAGCTGACGGTCTTCTTATTTGTTATCCTCAGGACTTCCTTCTTTGAGGCCGGCCCGGAACTCTTTCATAAAGTTGACTATACCTCGAGTGAGTTCTGGGAGTTTTTTACCACCGAAAAGTAAGAAGAGGATCAGGCCGACAAGTAAAACCTCCATTGAGCCAATGTTATTAAACATATTAATTACCTCCTTTCATATGAGTTAAGAATACAGCTTTGTGGAAAATAATGAAAGAGACAGCAAAAATCCCCTTGAAGGGGGACTCTTGTGTGTTGTGTCCGATAATCTTATTCCTTGACGGCGTCTTTGAGTTCTTTGGTAGCGTCTTTCAGCTCTTTTCCGGATTCTCCCACGCTCTTTCCAATTTTGGGAAGAAGTCTACCGCCAAAAAGTACTATCAGGACAACAGCGATGATCGCTATTTCCACCCAACCAATGTTCTTGAACAAATTTAACATATTTTGTTTTGGTTATAAATTATTAATAAATAATATCACGTTCTATTTTGATGCACTGCGAAACTCTTTGATAGCTTTTGCTATACCACTTATGAGTCCGGGGATCTGTTTTACTGCAAACAGGGCGAGTAGGACACCGACGACTACAAGTATTTCTGTTGAACCTAAATTAGGCATTATTGTTGGTCACCCCCTTTCGTTTTTGGGTCTTCGTCTATGTCACTATTAATATCAGATAAGGCGCGTTCGATTTCCTTCTTGGCTTTTTTGAGCTCTTTTCCGGATTCTCCCAGGCCTCTGGCCAATTCGGGAAGTTTCTTGCCACCGAAGAGGAAGAGCAGAACCAAAACGACAACGACTACTTCTCCGATGCCAATATTACTAAACATGCTATATATATTGTTTGTTTAATAGTAGCGCAATTTCAAAAAGAAGCAAGGGAACTATGGTGAGAATTGAGAGTGAAATGACGTCATTAGGGGGGAGGAGAGCGGCCAGTACCAGAATGCCAGCATAGACGAAACGGCGGTTATTGGAGATGGTTTTCTTTTTAATCAGTTTGGCTTTTATAAGGAGAGTGACGACGATGGGAAGTTCAAAAACCAGACCAAGACTGACTCCCATGATGATGGTCTGGGAGAAAAAGCGGCTAATGTCCCAGATGTTGGAGACGTTGAAGTCTAGAGCCGTTTGAGAATATATATTTATAACAAATTGCATTACCCATATGCCAAAAGCAAAACCCAGAATGAAGAGGACAAGGGCAAGCGGGGCGAGTCTGAGCAATAATTTGAATTCTTTGACGGCGAGTGCCGGCCTGAGAAACTGGAGGACATAATAAATTAGCAAGGGGAAAGCGACGACGACCCCTGTGGCTATGCCGGTGTTTATGGCTAGGTCAATGAACTGATAAGGAGAAGAAAGGACGATGGTGATGCCTTCAAGATTAAATATCTTGAGAATGAAGCTAAGTATTTTCTGGTAATAGAAGAAGCCTGAGAGACCGGAGATCAAAATAACCACCAGGAGGGTAGTCAATTTACGCTGAATATCTTGAAGATAGGGGAGGTATTTGGAGACCGAGGTCTCAAGTGTCGTGGGACCGGTAGCGTGAGCGTTTTGAAGGGTATTATCCGAGTCCATATGACAAATATATCACGTTGCAAACGTAACACTTGATATATTAAAGAATGTTTGTAATGATTGCTACAGTATGATAAAAAATTCACTAAGAGGATTATTAAATGTCAAATATGGGATAGTTCTTCTGGTCGTTTTGGAGACGTTCGCACTGCGGTATTACTATAATAGTTATCATTCGCTGAAAACAGAAGTGGCCCAGTTGAAATTGGATCCTCAGGAAAAGGCGAAGGCGGAAACAAAGGCTTTGGTGGCACAGGTTTCCAAACTGGTTGTGTTGCCCACCGGAGAAGAGCCTGTAGTAGCGACAGTGACGGATAAAGAGAAGTTAAAAGATCAGCCCGTGTTTGAGAAGGCAGAGAATGGAGACAAAATCTTGATTTACGGAAACGCCAAGAAAGCATATATTTACAGTCCGAGTAAGAATGTAGTGGTTGATGTGATACCGGTGAACATCGGTGAAACAGCGATCACCATTCCGGGAGTAGATGAGAAGAACCCGCTGAGATTGGCACTGTACAACGGGACAAAAAGCGCCGGACTAACGGTGGAGTTGGAAAAAAGAATTGTGGAGAAGAAAGTTCTGGGTTTGTCGGTAACGGCCAAAGCGAACGCTTCAAGCACTACATATCAGAAAACGCAGATAATCGATTTGACAGGAAAGAAAGCGGAACAAGTGGCAGCCCTGGCGAAACTATTGGATGGTGAAGTGGCCACCGAGTCTTCGGAGATAAGGCCAAACGCCGATGTATTGGTGGTGATAGGGGAAAATTTCAAATAAATTATCCGTCGGTGAGGTCGGGTTGAGGTAAAATATAGCTGTTGCCACCTTAGCTCAGTTGGCTAGAGCAC
>CAZYOB010000026.1:0-9130 GCA_964648275.1 uncultured Pseudomonadales bacterium | reverse complement strand
TCTGGACTCGGGAGCATTTACCACCGGCCAGGTCTATGTTGCCCTCTCCCGTTGTAGGTCACTCTCCGGTATTTTCCTTACTCGACCCATCGGCAGGGAAGACATCAAGGTCGACTCCGATGTCGTCAAATTCATGCGGAAGAAATAGTTTTCCTACCTCTACCTAATGTTAGAATAATTACATATGTCAAACTACAACGTGGTGAACAACCCCGACGGGGGGTGGGACGTTAAAGCCGACGGGGCAGAGCGATCCAGCGGCTGCTTTGATACTCAAGCTGAAGCGGAACTGGAAGCCAAACGCCTTGCTGGTAATTCCGGTGGAGGAGAGGTCAGGATACAAGGTCTCGATGGTCAATTCAGGGACAGTGATACTGTACCTCCCGCGGTCGATCCATTCCCTCCCCAAGACAAAAAGTTCTAAAAAAACCACCCCTTTCGGGGTGGAGTAAATCTAACTCTCATCTATTTCGTTTCTCTAACGACTGTTATTTTGGCCACTGCGTTTTCGATCGTGTCGCCGGCTGGCACCAGATAGACGACCACCTCTGTGGCAAGATAATCATTACCACCGGTCACGGTCTTGATCTCAAAGCTCCCGTCCGGGGCGATCTTTTGGCTCTCTTCCCCGTAGTAGGGTTTCGGCCACCATGACCCATCCACCTTTACATAGACGAAAAGCCTGAAATAAGGTGCAATAACGTGTGACACCTTCCCGGAAATTGTTTTATAGGGTTCACCGATCTTTGGAATAGGATCTAACTGAATCTCTGGAGTCCCCTCACCATCAATGGGACCGGGGATTGGCCAGGCATCGGGGTAATCACTCGGGTCATACGTCAATGCCCCGGGCGGATCACCTCCAAGCAGCCCCATTCCTGGAACGGTTGCAAATCCGTATTCTTGATTCACCGACACTGACATGGCGAACATATTTTTGTTGGACTCGCCCGTTAAGTTGAAGGTATTATCATCGAAAGAGAATACCGCAGGACCGATCAGTGCGTTTGGCCAGTTCCTGGCGATAAAGTTGACGGCTAAGCGATACTCATACGAATAGTCAAACAAGCCTTCCCAGGCTGGGATGACCACGATGGTATCTACGTCTTCCGGCTTAATACCATAGATATAGAGCTCATCACTGGTTGCAAACACAAAGCTCTTCCTGTCTGCTCCATCAGCAAAATCAAGGACAGCCTGGATAAATTCGTCGCGCTTAGGGTCAATTTGCGGACCCCAAAGACCGAAACCAAGCTCGACCACGGCCTTATTCTTAACAGCCTTACTCAGGCATTTGAGTGGAGACATGATGTCTTGGTAAACCGGATCCACATACACTCCTGCCTTAAATCCAGCATTTTCTATGTCGGCCAAATTTTCCTCGATGAAATCATCACACTTGATATAGATCATCTCGGAAAATCTTTTAGCGCTAACCAGCGTACTCATCCACTCTTCTTCATCCCATGTATCACCATCTCGGTTGGGCTCGTAACCCATTACCGCCGGATATTTATCCTCTTCGATGACCACATAAGGCGTTGGGCTGGGGAGCGGAGTAGGCTCCGGGGTGTTAGTTGGCTGTGGTGTTAAGGTTGGGTAGTGAACTACCGGTTTGTGTTGCACGCATCCGGAAATCACCAGCATGATCAACAGTCCCAGTAATAGCACTCGTGGAGTTTTCATGATCGGCCTCCTAATAGGCACAAAACTAGAGTAAAATTAATGTACTATAAGCCGCATTGTACCCCACAAGCAGCTCAATAGCCACACCTGAATAAATCCACACCCTTAAAATCTATAAGACACACCCCTCATTTTTCTCTTGATCAAACCGTCACCAGGTGACTGTGGTCGTTGTAACAGACCAACTTCCATCTCTTTTTCTCTCCAATGTATTCGTAACTGCACACCCCGGTGTTCTCCAGTCTTAATCCGTATAAAAGTTTCAAGAAAGACTTCGGATCATAATCCTCCCCCAACAAGACCAGGCTGGTTACCACTCCGATAAGGTAAGCGTGAGACACCACCGCCACGGTGTCTTCACTGTGATTATCGATCAAATACTCCAGCACTCGCTTTGCTCTTTCGATCAGCTCATTAAGCGACTCTCCCTCTCCGTCGAACTTCCAATCAAAATTATCTTTGTTCTCATCTCTCTCCCTCAAAAACCTCTGATTCAGTTCTCCCTCATAAGGTTGCCCATCAAGTCTAACCGACTTGACTGCCTCCCGGAATAGATCATTAATCTTTAGCGGCAAAGCGGTTTGCACTGCAATCTCCTCCGCGGTCTGCTTTGCTCTTGGCAGATCGCTTGAATATAAATGGTCGAATTTCATCTCCCTGAATCTCTCCGCCACCTCTTTTGCCTGTTTCACCCCATACTCTCCCAAAGGAGAGTTTGGGCCTTGCCTGATATTTTTTTCGTGATCCTCGGTTTTTCCGTGACGGATCAAATATAGAATCATTAGCTATTTTAATCCACAGTAGTAAAATTGCCTATGTCTAACAATGCTGAGCTCCCTACAAGATCTCAAATCGTCACTGACATCTTTGATAACACCCATTACGAACCCCGGAAGGTCCGTTCGGTGCTCCTCTGCCCGACAGGGTAGATTTTCAGATGGATCTCATCGGTGCGGCCATCACTGCTCTAAGAAGATCTCAATAAGATCAACCGGTGCTACTATTTATCTATGCTTGATTCAGAGACACAGGGATATACTCCTGAACAAAGAGAAAACGCTGAGCGCATTTTTGGAGATTGCGTTCTCAATACCCTCGAATCGATGACATCGCAAATAGCCGGAAAGTCTATTAAGTTTTCCAGATCCGAAAGAGACATGAGATTGATCCAGATGGAAAAAACTTTGCAGCTGGTCAAAAAAAAGATTTCCCAGTCAAAAACTGATGATGATCACGAAAAGAAAAGGCCGGCGGGTATCAAAGGATTAGCTCCCATTCTGGCCCCCGCTACAGGCAGAATGGAAAAATTTGCCATAAGAAATTTGATCGATCGGGTAAAAGAAGGGGAAAGTGACATGGCTCAAGTTCTGAACAAAGCTGAAATTCAATTTCTATCCGGAGATCTCCGGGATGTTAAGAATTACATCGAGCGGGGTTGGCAGGTCGGTGTCAGTACTGCCCTAAAAGTTGGTGGACCATTATTGTACGAAGGCGCTCACTTCGTCCACTTGGGACTTGGGACGAACGGTAACTTGACCGACATGAGCGATGATGACTATTACAAGCGTATATTTGACGAACAGATTCGAACCGGTCAATTCGAAGACAACACCAGAAGAAAACTTGAATTCACCGGAGGCTGGAATCTTCTTCTCATGAGATAAGCAGTTACAATAAAAATATGTCCACCCTCCTTGTCTTGGTCGGTCTCTTCCTGCTTTTCCTCACCAAGAGACAAATGACTGCTAGTCTGACCCGGTTTATCCGTCATTTAGGTGGGGGACACAAGGCTGCCATCATCGTCTGGAGTATTATTTTCCTCCCCGGTACTATCATTCATGAAGTTTCTCATTTTCTGGCTGCTGCACTCACCGGCGCCCGCACCGGCAAGATCGAAATTTTTCCCGAATATCTCGAAGACGAAGTTGAAGAGGTGGATGATAGGACAGTTGCCCTTGGCTATGTCCAGACACAACGTCTCAACCCCATCCAGGGTTTCTTGGTCGGTACCGCTCCGTTCACCTCCGGTCTCTTGCTTCTCATTCTTCTTTCCGCTCTGATGCAATCAAACTATCAAATAGGTAACTACAAATTACTTCTGGCTCAAGGATATCTCTTTTTTACCATCGCCAACTCCTTTTTCCCCAGCTGGACGGATATCAAACACACCCTCACCTTCATCATTCTTGCTGCTGTAGCTCTCGTTGTCGCCTGGTTTTTTGGTTTTCAAATTCTTCTCAGCCCTGATTCTCAGATCTGGATCATCACCGACTCCCTCTGGGCAGCCCTCTTTATCAGTGTCGGCATAAACATCACCCTCACCGCCCCGCTCTCCTTAACCAACCTGCTCTTGAGAAAAAGGAGAAAATAATTCTCCGACATCTATGCTCCCCGGCAATATCCAAAGGTAAATCCTTTCTCTTTCCGAGTCTTACGGAGTAAAATCAACCTCATGACTGACCTTGATCCCATCTTTGTTAACATTCCTGTCCCCACCAGGGAAGAAGGAAAGCAACTTTGTCATCAACTATTGGAAAAAGATCTCTGTGGTACGGCCAAGCTCCATGACAATGTCCATTTGATGTGGAAAGAAGAAAACAAAGTCCAAGGAGACGACATCAATCTGATGACTCTCAAAACTACTCGGGGGAAACTGGCCGATATTCATGAATTCATTCTCAAGAATCATTCTTGGGGCACTCCTTGCATCGAAGTCGTTCCCATTCTTGCCGACCTCTGCTGAATATCACTGGTATATTGTATTAATGGAAAAAGAAAAAAGGATTCCGGGTCTTGAAATAGAGACTGAATCTGGTTATCTTCCCGTGATCAATCCTGAGGTCTACGAAACCAAAAACGGTCTGGCATATTTACAAGAACCAGGTGTCGCCGTTATCTCCGTCCCCCATGTTGATCTCCGTGGAATTCAGGGCTTTCTCGACGGTTTTCCGGAAGAGCTGGGTTTCCGGGATTACCTCAAAGATCCCACCCCTCTGCCCTCGGCCGAAGCCCTCTGTAAATTCGCCGGTCAACTCTGTTATGAAAGCTTCGGACCCAGTCGCACACTCAACGAACACGCCAACAAGTATTTTCAAAATGTCAAAGAGTCGGGTCATGGATCCGTCGTTGAACATGCAAACGTCACCATGCTCTGGTGGGGAATTTCCCGCAGTCTGACCCATGAACTGGTACGTCATCGCGCCGGCTTTGGCTTTTCTCAAGTATCCCAACGCTACGTCGGTGGAAAGACCCTCCGTTTTGTCGAACGTCCGGAATATGCCAACGATCCCTTCTCACATCAAAAATTTGAGGATCGTATTGACCGGACTCAAGCCGAATACGAAGAAATGACCGACTATCTTCTGGCGAAACAAAGATCGGGCGATGAAATTCTTTCTGCAGAATATAAGACGGATCTTAGAAAAAAAGTTCGTCAGTCTGCCCGTTCTCTGCTCCCGAACGAAACAGAAGCTCCCATCGTCATCACCGCCAACATTCGCGCCTGGAGACACTTCTTGAGTATGAGAGCCAGTGAACATGCCGAAGTCGAGATCAGGCGGGCTGCCTTTGAAGCCTACCGCGCCCTTTTTACTCTCGCCCCCATCCTCTTCGGTGACTTCGAGGTTGTCCATCTTCCCGACGGTACTCATGGAGTCAAATCCCCCTACCCCAAGGTTTAATAATGATGACGTTATTGGAGAGAAGACGCATGTCTTCGCTTCGGTCTTTAGAGCCACTTAGAAAAACTTCCTGGGTGGTGCACGATCTCCCCTCCAAACTTTTTCTTGAATTCCGTAAACCCTTTCCACTTCTTGATAGGGAACTCTTCATCATATATTCCCTCAAAATCAAAATAGGTAACTCCTCCGGCTTTGGCTCTCAATATTTCCTCCCACACCAGCTTGTAATGAGCCCCGCTTTTTCTCCCTAGATCACTTGTCCATGTTTGAAAATAATTTAGAGTGTCTTTCGTCTGCAAAGAAAGCAATCCGGAGTGAACCCCTCTATTATCTCGCGCTACACTTAATCGGCCATTCTTCCCGAATGACTTGATCAGGTTTTTGAGCTCTGTTAAAGTCAGCACCCAGACCTTTGAATTCTTTCTCCATATCTCATGGAATTCCTCCGGTCCCATTTCCTCAATTTCTACCTCCTTGTTTGCCTTAATTAATCTTTTTGCATTTTCGGACAAGTTCTTCCACAGCTGTTTTTCATCTTTCCTCAAGTCGATCACCACGGTTTTGGTCGCCAAAAAGGGGAGTCTCGATCTTTTAAACCCCGCCTTCTTGTAATCCTCAACGTTCTGGATCTTCAGCGGTTCGATCACGGTTTGCAACACACGGTATTTTTTCTTCAGTCGCTTCAAGTCGTTAAAGTCGGGATCGAGTTCGTTCCTTTGTAATTTAAGTAAAGTCCACGGCCACCATCCTAGTTTGAAGATCAATACTTGCAGCTTGCCTTTACAGTCAAAAGACTTGACTGTATCGGTTAGCCACCCGCGCGTTTTTAGATAATCTCCCCAACCTTTGTACTGCCGAAAGTCCAACATTTACTTTCTGACTTTGGCTAACGTCTTCAACAACAGCCATCTCACCTTGTCCACCAGTCCGTATACTTTGTACAACCCACCATCGACCACCAGATCATAAGTTCCTAAGAACTCGACCAGCTCCGACCCATATCCCAATTTAAATCGGTGGAATCCGTACCAGGGGTCCTTCGTGTCCGGTTCCGGTCCCAGACTTCCCCACATATCGAACAATCGACAATTGTTTTTCTTTCCGAAACGTATCGCCTCCCACATCATCAGATTGCTGGCCATCACCTCTCTGCTTTCGTTGCTCGAAGCTCCGTAAGGATAGTAAAGTACATCATTGAGAATGAATAATATCCAGGTCGTCAAAACCTTACCCTGGTAAACCGCCTTAAAAAGATGTCCCATCCCCGACTCTTTCATTTCCCTCCACATCTTTTGGTGATATCCCTTTGTGTGGGCAAAGAAACCCTGCCTCTTTGTCGTCTCCTCCATTAATTTCCAATAGTCTTCAAAACCCATCTCACTTCCGTCTTCCACTATCTCCACCCCCTTCTTCACTGCCAAACGAATGTTGTAACGTGTTTTTGGGTGCATCTTCTCCAGCATTTTTTCCTCTGAAGGAGTCAGGTCAAGCCATAGACTGTACTTGGTGAACAACGATTTACCTTCTCTCAGGTCTACCTGTCTTTCCAGTCTCTCTATTTTCCTCAGACCATCCTTGTCCGCCTTCTCGTTCGGTTCAAACTTCACAAAAATAGCCTTATTCTTTTTTGCAATTATTTCGATCTCTTTTAACACCTCCGCAGAAGGCAGGGAAGACTTGGGGCAGTAACCGATGAAAAAAGCCGTCTTGGGGATCTTATGCCAGGTGATTTGAAATGTATTGACGATCTTATCTTCTCTTTCCTCCACCAATCGGGTGACGCCTACCCCGGTTTGCTTTCGGAATTCTCCCCATGCCCAAGATTGCAGTGGATGGGTTGCCACCTTGTCGTATGTCTTTCTTTCTGTTTCTTTAGCTTCTCTTACCACAATTGTATTTTACCTCCTTAGGCTTACCAATTATCTATCTCTGCAAAATCGTCCTTCGTCTCCGCCTCGATCTCCCAATCCTGCACGATTTTTCTCTTCGTCTCGCCCCATTCATCCAACTTCCTGCTCTCTTCGTTTCTCTTGTCGACTCCTCTTCTGTCTTCGACCTCTCTCATAAACTCCTCGATGCCCTTACCCATTCGCTTCAGCAAGTGCTCCGGTATTTCCGACAAGAATCTGGATGGGAAACTGGAAGTCCTGCCTCCAAAGACCAATCTGCTTCTGGCAAAAGATAAGGTCAGCTTTTTTCTGGCTCTGGTCATGGCTACGTACATCAACCTTCGCTCTTCTTCGATCTCCTCCTTGTTCATCAGCGTCCGGGAATGGGGGAACAATCCCTCCTCCAGTCCCACCACGAATACATTATCAAACTCCAACCCTTTGGCGGCATGAACTGTCATCAAAGTGATCTTGGCTCCACTGCTTTTGGCTCTTTCCTCGCTTTCACTCAAGGCCGCATTCTCCAGGAAACTCTTTACGTCTTCGAACTCGCTTGAGACTGCCAGCAACTCATTGATGTTCTCGATCCTCGCCCGGTCATCCTCATCTCTCTCGTCAAACTTGTTTAGATAAGCCGTCTCATTGATGATCTCTTCCAACAACGAACCCGGATTTAATTTAATTCTCTCTTCAGACAGCTTGCCCTTCCAGGTAACGAACATGTCATACCTTCTCTTGCCGATCTTCAGCACTCTCATTACACTCACCTCATCCTTTTCGTTGACCAACAGCCGCAAGTAAGCCAATAGGTCCTTAATTTCGGCGCGGTTGTAAAATCTCAAACCACCAATCAGCTTATAAGGCAGACTTCTCCTGATCAGTTCATCTTCAAAAGCACGCGACTGGGCATTGGTCCGGTAAAGTACTACCACCTCATTTCCCGCCGATGCGATCCTCTGACAATTACCCACCACATATTTTGCTTCATCTTTTTCATCCCCTGCCTCATACAGGTCCACCAAGTCTCCTTGAATTGAAGTTGAATCCAGCCTGATTACCGGATGGGTAGTGTTGTGACTGATCACTCCATAAGCAGCGTCCAAAATATTTTGCGTGCTTCGATAATTCCGGGGCAGGCTGACTGTTTTTAGTCCGGGATACTCCCCCTCCAAAAGCAATAAATTTCTGAAATCGGCTCCTCGGAAAGAATAGATCGCCTGAGCGGCATCTCCGACGGCGGTCAGATTCCCCGCATGTCCGGCCAACAATCTAGTGATCACGAACTGCGCCTTATTCACATCCTGATACTCGTCGACCAGGATCCATTTGAACTGTCCATGCAATATTTCTCTTACCCTGTCTATTTTTAACAGATCTACCGTCTTTACCAACAAATCATCAAAGTCCAGCGCCTGATTTTGTGCCAGTCTGTTTTGGTACTCTCTCCAGATCATATTCAACTGTTTATAAAATGGATCTCTGGCGCTTTCTCCCTGCTCCGCAACCGTGATCAGATCATTTTTCATCCGGCTGATCAGAGCCAGATACATCTTCGGTCTGTTTTCTTTTGGGTCCAGGTTCCTGTCCTTAATGATTTGTTTCATTAAAGACTCGCTGTCATCACTGTCATAGATAACAAATTCCCTACTTACTCCCACATCTGGCCCCCATGTCCTCATTAGTCTGGCGCAAAAGGTATGAAAAGTACCGGCAAAACCCAACCTATAACCCCCCTCACTCATTTTTTCTGCCCTACTCCTCATCTCTGATGCCGCCTTGTTTGTAAATGTCAGCAAAGCGATCTCGCTCGGGTCGATCTTCTTTTCCTTGATCAACCAGGCAGCCCTGTAGATAAGTACTCTCGTTTTTCCTGAG
>CAZYOB010000025.1:8225-9965 GCA_964648275.1 uncultured Pseudomonadales bacterium | reverse complement strand
GGAGATGAGCCAGTGATTGAATGGGATGGAAGTGGACTGAAACAAGTTAAATAAAGGAATTAAACAAAAGGCTAGTACGGGTTTTTTAATTTGTTTAAATCATTAGTTAGGACTTCGCCCAATACTCTCCGCCAGTTTCTTTGGATCTCAGGAGAGGAGGAATGTAATAAAAGTGATATCTCGGCTTTTTTAGTTCAAGTTTGGTTTAATTAAGATATGGTGAATGATAAATTAGTAGAGGTGGTGCGGGAAAAGATTAAGTTGGGGATGACAGAAGGAGCGATCAAGTCCTACTTCTTGCAGAAAGGGGAGTTTTTGGATGACATTGATGAAGTAATCCAAAGAGAAATGAATGGAGTGGAGTCGAAGGTACAGAAAAAAGTAGCAGTGAAGAAGGGAGGTTTGGTAAAAGGATTGTTGTTGACAATCCTGGGGGTGGTCATTTCGCTGGGATTGGCTTTTGGAGGACTGAAGTTGTATGAGTATTTGAGAGACAGGTCTAAGACCGAGGAGTTGGTCCCTGTGACTCCGACTATTACCCAGGCAGCAGCACCAGCAGGGTCGGTACCGTACAGGACCGGATCATCGATCGATCTTTTGAGCAGTGAGACTTACATTAGTAAAAAGGATGGATTTTCCATCAGACCACCAAAGGATTGGGAAGTTGATACCAGTGGCAAGTTAGGAGCGCCGATATTCTTTTTTAGTCCAAAGTCTTCCGTTCAGGGGAAGGTTCTTTATAAGCCGAGTATAAATGTTCAGACAGGGTTGGCCAAGGGACATGTCCTGGATGGATATAAACAATTCTACGTTGATGATCTTAAACAAAAATTAGAGGACCTGCAAATATTGGAGGAGAGGAAGTTGATCCTTTCGGGAAGAGATGCGTTATTAATGAAGATAAGCTTTACGACGAACGGTCTGAAGCTCAAAGGAGAGGTGTTGCTGATGGTCAGTATCGACACCGCATTTGTGGCCACAGGCTTGGATCTGGAAAGTCACTGGAGTGAAGTTGAGACGATGGTCGAGACATCTCTTTATACGTTTAATTTGCTTTGAGTTGGCCTCGTTTATGTTAAGATGAATCATGGAAGAGAACGTGGTTTTTGAATGGAAGGCGATGGATAGACCTCACAAAGAATGGTCAAGAGATTTTTATAGCACTGTCATCGTTTTGGCTTTTTTGGTGAGTGTAATCATGTTTTTTATTGAAGGTCTATTGCCGGTGTTGGTAGTTTGGGCAGTCGTTTTTGCCATGTGGCAAATGAATAAAGTAAAACCCAAGCAAGAGGAATATGCCATCACCACTTGGGGAATAAAGACCTTAGAGAGAACTTACAGGTGGGAGGAAATGAACACCTTTTGGTTCGAGGACAAATGGGGAAGCAGGCTGTTGAGGATTTTAACCAATAGGGTACCATGGCAGTTAATTTTGGTCATACATGGGGATGATGAGGAGAGAATTAAGAAGTTAATGATGGATAACGTAGCTTTTGAGGAACCCAAGCAAACCTGGATGGACCGGATGGTGAGGTGGTTTGGCGAGAAAATGCCCCTTGAGTGAGGCTAATTTCAGCTGTAAGTGGTAAAATATACCCTGTAAGAGTCGGTTTTATGCGTCCGTAGCTCAGTTGGATAGAGCATCAGATTGCGGATCTGAGGGTCGGAGGTTCGAGTCCTCCCGGGCGCACACAATAAGTTTTGGAGGGTGGGCAGGACGGTAATGCGTTGGTTTCGAAA
>CAZYOB010000025.1:2564-8215 GCA_964648275.1 uncultured Pseudomonadales bacterium | reverse complement strand
TCGAAAACCAATGAGCGTAAGCTCTAACAGGTTCGACCCCTGTACCCTCCGCTTTTTTAATGCAATTTGGCTTTTGGTTTTGGTGTGGGTGGTTTATATTTAGTTAATGAATAGAAATTTCCTAAAGTATGCCGATGATGATGTTACTCCAATATGGAGGTTGATATTGATCAGGATGCCTTCTTTGATCTTGGGATTATTTCTTGGCTTTGGACTTTCTTTTGTGACGTCCGAGTTTAGAGAAGTGATAGAAACCAATATTGAGATGGCATTTTTTATTCCATTTGTGGTCTATATGGCAGATGCCGTCGGTGGACAGACACAAAATATCTACATTAGAGATCTGTTGACCGGTAAGGCCAGCTTTAAGAGATATATGATCAAGGAGTCGGCATTAGGACTTTTGATGGGTCTGTTTTTCGGGTTGGTAACAGCAGTGGTGGTGACCGTTTGGTTGGGGAATCCAAGAGTGACGATGGCAGTCTCTCTGGGAATATTCGGAGCAGTTGCGTCTGCACCAATGATCTCAATGATCGTGACGGAAACTCTTGAACTGGAACATAGTGACCCGGCTATCGGCACCGGTCCTATCGCCACGGTACTTCAAGATACAGCCAGTGTGATAATCTATGGACTGATCGCATCGGCAGTATTTTTATAAGTACCCGTAGCTTAACTGGATAGAGCACCTCCCTCCGAAGGAGGCGGTTGTGAGTCCGACTCTCACCGGGTACACAAAATAGATTCGCAGTTGTTGACAAGGTTGATACAATGGGGCATGGGCAGGCTAGAAAACGATCCGTATATAGGAACTACAAAAGAGAAATTAGCACGATTGGGAATAAAGGGGGTCTTGTATGACCTGGACGATACGCTAATTTATACTTCCGAAATATTTAGGGAATGCATGCACTCGTATGCAGATGTGGTGGCATCGCAAACGGGGATAGAGAGAGATTTGTTTTATCAGTCTTTATCCGATATTAACGACGAAGAATATAAGCGAATGGGAGTCAACCCTCTTCGTTGGAAGGCAGTGGTGGCGAAGCTGGAAGAACTCTTCGAGGACAAGACAGGAATCATTAGTGAAAAAATTGAGGTGCTGCTGCGGATTTACTCAACCTTACCAAGGATGCGTCCAGGAGCGCTAACGACGATGGGTGTAATGAAAGACGCCGATGTCAAACAAGGTCTGGTGACACATGCTAATGTAGATTGGACAAATTGGAAGTTGGACCAGTTGGGTTTGTGGAACTGGTTTGAGGCTGTATATATAGCGGATGAAAATGGTCATAAAACTGCCAGCCATTGGAAGAGTGCGATGGATATGCTGGGATTACAGCCAAGTGAGTGTTTGGTGGTAGGAGATAATCTTAATGGTGATGTTGTTCCTGCCGCCGGGTTAGGAGCAAAGACGGTGTGGATGCCGTCACCGTGGTCGGTGTACAGGGTCGGAGTTGTACCTGAGGGTACGGTGCAGATTAGTGAGTTCAATGAATTTTTGGAGGCATTGGATAGATTAACTTAGGGAGGTAGGGTAAAATATACAGGCTCGGAGGAGTCGGATAGTGGTCTATTCCACACGCTTGGAAAGCGTGCGTGCGCAAGCACTCGTGGGTTCGAATCCCACCTCCTCCGCAGTATTTCCTGATAAATGGTGTAAAAACATTGCTTTTCCAGTCGAGAATTTGTATGATTTGAGTAAGATGGATTACATTCCGTCGGGTCTTGTATTTAAGACTGGACCTTGGAGAGATTTGGGTTTGGTATTTTATACAGGTGATTTTGTTGACGATAGAAATAATCAAATTGATTTATGGTCGAGTTAAATCAAACATTTTTGGAGTCCAGGAGACCATATTATCCGATCGTGGTTTATATAGTGGTGTCGGTTCTGTGGATCATGTTTTCGGACAAGGCGTTGGCCATCATAGTACCGGATCAGAATGCTTATATTAGAGCACAAACCGCAAAGGGGTGGTTTTTTGTTCTGGCAAGCTCGGTGTTGTTGTACGTATTGATCAAGCAGAAAGTAGATGAGTTGGTGGATCAGGTCGAAGAGAACTTTAGGCAAAGACAAAAATTTGAAGCTGTTTTGAGAGGAATGGGCGAGGCAGTCTTCGTGTCAGATGAAAGCAGAAGAATTATTATGGTGAATGAGGCAATGGAAAAGCTGTCCGGTTATAAGGAAAAAGAGCTGATCGGGTATGTCTATAGCGACAAGCTCCATTTCGTATCAGAAAAAACAGGGAAGGAGCTGTTCGGGATACCGGAATCGATACATAAAAAAGGGAAAGCAGCCAATCCGGAAGAGCCGGGGATACTCATCAGGAAGAATGGAACTCGGGTAGCAGTAGACGGAATAGGGGCACCCTACAAGGATTCTGCAGGAAGAGTAATGGGAGGAGTGGGAGTGATCAGAGATGTGACTAAAGCCAGGGAGATAGATAAAATGAAGAGTGATTTTGTGTCTCTGGCCAGCCATCAGCTCAGGTCGCCTTTGACCGGAATAAAGTGGTTCGTCGAGTTGTTTTTGGAAGGATACGAAAAAATGAAGAGAGAGGAGATGGTGGATTATGTCAAGAAAATCGGAGGGAGTAACCAAAGATTGATCGATTTGGTGAGTGATCTCTTAAGCGTAAGTAGAATTGAGTCGGGAAAAATGAAAGATATCCGGGATGTTAAAACTTACTCGCTTAAGGATATCCTTCGTGACTCGGTGGTTGAGATAGAGTTGTTGCTTAAGGAAAAAGGTGCCAGAGTGGTGGGAGTTGAAGAGGTGGATGAGGATATAAAAATAAAAGGGGACAGAACTCAATTGGTACAGGTATTCTCCAATCTGTTCAACAACGCAGTTAAGTTTTCTCCGGATGGGTCAAAGGTGTTTGTTGAGGTGACGAAGAATAACAAATGGATAAACGTGACCATACAAGACAGAGGAGTGGGAATCCCGAAAAACCAGATGAAAAGAGTGTTCGAAAAGTTTTTCAGAGCAGACAATGTATCTAAACATATTCCCGGCTCTGGGTTGGGGCTGTATGTAGTAAAGAGGTTGTTGGAATCTCACGGAGGAAAAGTTAGTATAGAGTCTTCTGTTGGAAAAGGCACAAAAGTGTATGTTGGATTACCAATTATGTATAATAATAATCAATGAACAAAAAAGTTTTGATAGTCGAGGATGACACTGTGCTTGCCAATGCTCTGAGTTTGTCACTAAAAGACAAATATGAGGTCAGTTTGGCTACGGATGGTAAAGAAGCCGATGAAATGATCGCCAAAGACAAACCCGATCTGATCCTCCTTGATCTACTACTTCCGATCAAGAACGGTTTTGAGGTATTGAGGACTTTGAGAGCAAATGAGGAGACGAAGGATACTCCAGTAGTGATCTTGACGAACTTTGAACAAGAAACCAGTATTGAAGAGGGAATGAAGATGGGAGCCAAAGACTATATCGTCAAGGCAAACATTGACATCAAGGACGTTCCCGGAGTTGTTGCCAAGTATATTTAATAAGAGATTCGGCAGGTTGTTTAAGATGGCGATTGTGGTGCAAATGAGCACCGTAAAAAAGGCGGAAACTGAGATACAATCTAGTCAGGTTAAGAGCATGATTTACTATGGATCAGGTTGAAGAAGTCAAGAGAAAGACAGACATTGCAGCAATTGTGGGCCAATACGTAGCTCTGAAAAAGATGGGCAGGAATCAAAAGGGTTTGTGTCCTTTTCATGCCGAAAAGACACCGTCTTTTATGGTGAACGAGGAGTTGGGACTTTATAAGTGTTTCGGATGCGGGGCAGGAGGTGATGTAATTAATTTCTTAATGGAGATCGAGGGAATGGATTTTGTAGAGGCTCTTTCCAGATTGGCAGAGAGAGTGGGAATAAAAATTGAATATAAAAACAGTGACGAAGGGGACGAGAAGAGAAAACTTTTGGAGATAATGGATTTGGCAGCGCGATATTACCATTACCTTTTAACCGACCATGAGGAGGGAGCGGAAGCAAGAAAATATTTGAAAGAGAGGAAGATAAGCAGTAAGCTACAGGAGACTTTCAATATAGGGTTTGCATTGCCTGAATGGGATGGTTTGATTAACTACCTGGTGGGAAAGAAGAAATATAAAGAGGAAGACTTGTATAGATGTGGCTTGGTAAACAAAGGGGGTCGAAGTGGATATTTTGATAAATTCAGAGGGAGAATAATGTTCCCTTTACAGGACAGTGCCGGGAAGGTAGTCGGTTTTACGGGAAGAATATTGCCGGCATTAGCCAAAGGAGAAGAACCAAAATACATGAACTCTCCGGAGACGGAGATCTATCATAAGGGCAGATCATTGTATGGTTTTTTCCAGGCGAAGCAAGTGATCAGAGAGAAAAAACAAGTGGTTTTGGTCGAAGGACAGATGGACTTAATAAGTAGCTATTCGGCTGGAGTAGGTGAAAGTGTGGCAGTAGGTGGAACTGCCCTGACCGAGGAGCAAATAGAGATGATCGCCAGGTTAGCAGGAAAAATAATCTTTGCATTGGACGCAGACTTCGCCGGAACAGCAGCAATAAAAAGGTCGATAGAGATAGCAGAAAAACGTGGATTGATCATAAAAGTTGTTCTTATAGTTGGAGGGAAAGACCCGGATGACATTGCCAGAGAGAACCCGAATAAATGGAAGGAGATGGTGGAGGATGCAGTAAATGTTTACGAATTTATTTTGAAAAAAGCTTTAGAGAAATATCCCGAAGGAGGTGACGACAGGATAAGAAAGGTGGCAGAAGAAACGGTGCCATTCTTCGCAAAAATAGAACAAGAAATGGATAGGGACAGATGGGTGAGAAAGTTGGCTGACGCTTTAGGTATTAGTAGAGAGAGTGTAAATGCCGAGATAGACAAAGTTAGAAGGGGACTGGGAGTGTCGCTTAAGGAGAAAGGTAAAGAATCAGCTGAAAAGGACTCCAAAAGGGAGGCAGAGTTGGTGAGGATGGTAATAGGCTGGCTGGTATTGAGCGGGAAGGAAACGGTAGAGGAGGTAAAAAAATGGTTTTCGGACGTTGAAATCGAAGGAGCGGAAGGAAAAGCTTTGGTATGGATTTTCAACAATAAGGAAGACGAAACCCCGGTAAAACTGATCGAAAAAATGCCAAGTGAGCTCAAGAGTGTAGTGGAGGAGTCTTTGATGATGAAGGATATGGATGAGAAACCAGAGAAAAGGGACGTCATGAGGTTGACGGGGAAGATACTAAGGGAGTATCTGGAAGAGAAGATAAAAAGGCTTCAAATAGAGGTGGCGGAGGCCGAAAAAGCGGATAAATCCCTGTTGGCGGACGAAAAATACCTCGAAGTAGTTAAATTTAATAAGAAAATTAACGAAATCGCAGCCATTTTAGCTTGATTTTGGGGCTTTTTGTGGTAAGCTAGTGGGAGAGCTTATGGCGCAAAATAAAGGTAGTCTTCCCATTCAGCAAAAGATCAAAGAAATACTGGAGCTTGGAAAAGAGCAGGGCTTTGTTACGCAGGATGATATTTTAGAGTACTTTCCTAAGGCCGAGCAAGAAGTAAATGACCTTGATTATCTTTACGAACAACTTTTTAAAGAGGATGTAGACGTTTTTGAGAGCGTAATGGCCGGACAGGACGCCGAGATAGCCGAAGGAAC
>CAZYOB010000025.1:0-2464 GCA_964648275.1 uncultured Pseudomonadales bacterium | reverse complement strand
GGTTTGATCAGGGCGGTAGAAAAATATGACTGGACCAAAGGTTTCAAATTCTCGACCTACGCTACCTGGTGGATCAGGCAGGCGATCACCCGGGCGATCGCCGACCAGGCCCGCACTATTCGCATCCCTGTTCACATGGTGGAGACGATCAATAAACTGATCAGAACACAGAGAAAATTAATGCAGGACTTGGGTCGTGAGCCAACAGATGAAGAGGTAGCAGCAGAGCTGGAGACCGATGCAGAGAAGGTTAGAGAAATCCTTAAGATCGCACAGAAGACAACCTCTCTGGAGACTCCGATCGGTGATGATGAGGACTCACTCTTGGGTGACTTTATTCCCGATGAGCGACAGGCAACTCCTTATGAGGCTACCAGCAAGCAGTTGATGCATGAGAACCTGGAGGACGCACTGGGAAGTCTGACAGAGCGTGAAAGTAAGGTATTGAGGATGAGATTCGGATTGGATGGGAGTAAGCCTTTAACTCTTGAAGAGGTGGGAAAGGTATTTGGAGTAACCCGAGAGAGAATCAGGCAGATCGAGAGCAAGGCCTTGCGGAAGCTAAGGCATCCTTCGCGCAGGAGAAAACTGCAGGATTACCTGGATTAAGTTATTTTTTCCCTATTTTTGGTTTTGGTTTACCCGGAACTTCGTGGTGGTTGGGACAGCGGGCAGCGTATTCCTGTTCGGCACCGATAAGAACAATGGGGTCATCGTAGTTAGCCGGCTTACCATTGATCAATCTCTGAGTCCTGGTGGCTTCTTCGCCACAGATATGATTGTTAACTTTCTGATTACAAATGGCCTTTGGGCGGTCAATTTCATCGCAAAGTGAGAGTAACTCCGGCATGGATCCAAACGGTTCGCCCCTAAAATCCAGAGACAGGCCGGCGAAAGTAACACGGACGTCAAGCTCAAGGAGTATGCGGACAACATCGACAATGGATGCGTCAAAAAACTGGATTTCGTCAATGGCGACCAGGTAGGTATCTTCTTCCAACCTTTCAAGAATTTCTTCCGGAGATTTAATAGCAAGGGCGGGATGTTCCCCGCCAGAATGAGAGCGGATGATCTCGACGGTGTCCCAGCGGGTATCGACAGCGGGTTTAAAAACCTGGACTTTTTTGCCAGCAATCTCCGCCCGACCGATCTCTTTCAAGAGAATTTCCGTTTTACCGGCAAACATGGAGCCGCTAATACCTTTGAGTTTTTCCGTCACGGAGTCATTATGGCAAATACACCGGCGAGTAACAATAGTCTGGTGAGGAACTTGGTTAGGGTTTTGGAAATATTGTACAATTAACTTATGTTATTGAACCTAATCATCAACGCGTTAGCATTTTATATTACAGCCTATCTGGTCCCGGGCGTTCAGATTGCCGACCTGCAAGCTTTGGCGGTGGTGGCGATCGTGTGGGGGGTGTTATCAATATTGCTTAAACCAATTTTGATCCTTTTAACTTTACCGGTGAATATTTTGACCTTAGGATTGTTCACCTTTGTAATTAACGCTTTTATGATCATGCTGATGAGTGGATTGGTGAGAGGATTTAAGGTAGACAATTTCGGAACAGCCCTATTGGCAGCGATCGTACTGGCTCTGCTTAATGTGGTCTTGGGGAGATTGAAATAGGGATATTTACTTTATGAGCGTGAGTGGTATATTTCCGGTATGGTAATGAACGAATCCGGAGAAAAAGGGAGTATCAGGGAAATGATTTTTTACGGGGAGATGGTGGCTCAACTACTCAAACTGGACATGAGGCTTTTGACCTTGAGGAAACCCAACATGAAGTATGATTTTGAGATTGGGGAGGTCATTGAGGCAAACTGTCCGGACAGTGGTGAAAAGGTAAGGCTAGTGGTGGTTGATAATCTGAAAAAACCACTGAAAGATTTTTCATTACTGGAGCTGGCACTCGATGGTTATGATGGTGTTGAGAGTGCCGCTTATGATCTGACAAAATATTATCCAGACATAGATGAGAGAACGGTTATGCAGGGGGTGGTAACAATGACGGAAGACCGTTTCCTTAAACTTTCAGAGGAGAAACAAAAACTGTTACTGGAGTTGGGGTTTAGTGCTGCGGAAGATGTAGACCAGCCACTTAAAGAGGTGTTCTTGCATGCCTGGTGTGGATGGGTGATCACCAGGGGAGGAGGAATACGAGAATGGAGAGGTTTTCTGTTGAATAATGATCTGGCGAGTATTTATGACTGGGAGGAAGAATATGCCGAGTATGAAGAAGCAGAGAAGTTGGCTGAGATATGGTTGGACAGGGAGAGTCCTTTGTACAGGGAATTAATTCTGGTGGAGACGGAGGAGTAGGGAACAGGTTAGTAGGCACAAAATAACCAGGTTGGGGTATAATACAGGAGTTCGTTGATATTCCCCTGTAGCTCAGTTGGTAGAGCGCCTCCCTGTTAAGGAGGATGTCCCAGGTTCGAGCCCTGGCCGCGGAGC
>CAZYOB010000024.1:0-10231 GCA_964648275.1 uncultured Pseudomonadales bacterium | reverse complement strand
TCCCTTCACCCGCTCTCAAAAATCCGTCTTGTGTTCTCAGTAAATCGGGTTATGATTTCTTCATGACAGAAAGAAAAGAGTCCCTCAAAATAGTAGAAGGCGTCAGAGAAAAGGCAGCCCGGATAATTGATTCCTCTCACGATCTAATACAAATAGATGAAACTGCCATCGAAACGGTTTTAATTCCCCGCATACAAAAATTTCTTGAGAATCAAAAAGCCGAAGGTTGGGCTCCTGCAGGGGGAGAACTACCGGTTGAACAAGAACTCGGAGTCAATCTCTTTTTGGATGTCATCAACTTTTGTTATAAAGACCCATATTCCGGACATGAATATGCCTATACCAACCCAAGACAATTTAAAAGAGCCACTGGTTTGCTTCAAGCACTAGTAGACTCGGGTGTTGATTGGAATGACTTTTCCAAAGTCAGTGCCATCAGCGCAAAGCAGTGGACAGAGATCGTCCAGTTATCCCCCAATAACCCCATGTACCTGGGAGAAGAAAGGGGAGAGCGTCTTGTCAAAATGGCCGATTATCTACTTTCGCAGGGGATCCCTACAATGACTGACCTTCTTGACTCTATTGATTACGATGCAATCAATCTGGTTGAATTCCTTCAGGATACTGGATTATTCATTGACGAATTTCAAAAAAGATCCCAACTAGCTGCCAGAATGGTCAGCAACGTACTCACCAGAAGACAAATGACCCCTTTGTCAGGTGTGGAGAATCTTACGGTTATGGCCGATTATAGAATTCCTCAGGTCTTTTACAATCTTCCTGGTGTGGTAACCATTAAAAGTGATGACCTGCTTTATAACCTCGTCTATGATGTTCCCCTTGAGCCCGGCAGTAGAGAAGAACAGGCCCTTAGGGCTACCTCTGTCACCATTGGCAAAACAGTTGCCGAAAAAATGGGTGTCATGGAAGCCGATGTGGACGGCTATCTTTGGGGACTCTCCCAGGAAATGGTGAAAAGGGGAGAAATGAGCATCCAGCACATGATGGTTGCCACTGATGCTTACTAAGGTAAGAAAAAATGCTAATCTAGTATAGTGCGCAAAAAGTTATTTTTTATAGCTGGTATGTTTCTTGTCCTGGCAGCTATCGGCTGGAAATATATCGTATATCCCGGTCTTGATATACAAAAGGAAGTCAACTACTCCTTAGATTTTAACCACGAAGAAGATAATCGCTTCGAGATTGGTGGATCATGGTCCGGAAAATTACTTTCACTGGGACGGTTGACGATGAAAACCGAAAGGGTCGAAGGTCCTGTTATGTATGTAGATAGCAAATTCGAGGCATTGACTATCGATGGCGCTACACTTTTTAATCTCCAACGCAAATTAGCTGTCGACAGAAAAACCAGGCTTACCCTGCCCGCTTCAGGTTTCAGGAGCGGCAGTTATTTTATTTTTCCTCCGAAAGTAGAGAAAACCGGCTATATATGGATTGCTCCCACTATCGGAGAATCCGTAAACTTTCGCTTCGTTGATGAAATAAAAATTCAAGGACTTGCCGTTTATCACTTCAGAGGTCTGGATGATAATCTAGATGATACCGGAGGTTTTGAATTCTTACCTCTTGTGCCTGAAACATACAAAGTCTCCACAAGAGCAGTCATGGATGTATACGTTGAGCCAAGGACGGGTCTTATCATCCAATATGAAGATCACATGACCAGCTCATACTCGGACGACAAAGGTAATCGGATTTGGGACATGTCAGCAAGGAGCAATCGGACTTATAGTCAGGTTGTTTCACAAAGAGTTAGTGAAGCCAGGCAGAGAATAAGTACCGATAATTTATTTGAAAACGGGATTTGTTTGATACTCCTACTTGTGGGATCTACATTGATTGTTTTTAGATCTCACCTAAGACAGCCATGATATCGTCGACCACCTCGGTCAACCTCCCATCCCTATTTATTACAACATAATGGCTACTTCCGACCAAGGTAATGTCTTTCAGAGATTGTTCCATGCGACCATCAATCGTCGCCGGGTCGTCTCCTCTCTTAACCAATCTCGTTCTAAGCTCTTCCATTGTTTCCGGTACCACGAAAAAATAATAAAGACTGGTGTTTCCAAATAGCTTGGTTCCGTCCCTCCATTGTTCTAAGAATACCCCGGCTCCTACAGGATCAACCCTCAGTATCGGTACTTGGTCTCCTCTCATCGCGTCCTCAATAATCCTCAAACTGGTGCAGTAGTAATTTCCCGCATACTGTACATATTCGAGCACGTCTCCATTCTTTACCATATCCTGTAGCTCGTCGAAAGTGATCCTAACGTGGGGATCGTCAGTCTCTGACTCTTCCGGACGTCGCTTCCTGGTGGTGCAAGTCCTGACTCTTATGAGTCGGGGATTTCTTTCAATGATTTTATCCATAATCGTATCTTTTCCCGAGCCGGACAAACCACTGATCAGAATCATTCTCCTTTCTTTATTCATTTGATCCCTAACCAGCTCTTCAATGTTGTTGGCGATCCCCAAAATATTCTCGGAAACCACCACCAATTCATGATCGTCAGACATATAAGTGGAAAGAAAGTCTGGTATGAGCATATGAAACAGTATACCCAATAATATTCCATATCAAACACCGCTGTGTTAACATGTAATAAAAGATACACATATGAAACGCCCCATAACCTTCGTCCTCATCACTCTCTTGCTAGTTATCCTGTTAAGAGAACCTGTCTCTAGGGTACTGGGTGGCGTGTCGGTAGAAATTGGTCCACCAAACTACCTGAATTATTCCAAGGAAGAATTTAACTCCCATTCTGATAAGGTAAGAGCCGTCTGTTTCATGGCAGAGTGGGATGCGTACGACGAAAAGGTGGATTCGGAAATAAGATCATCTGAAAAACGTATCCCCACTAATACAATTATTTTTAAAGCTGATTTCGATAAGGAATTAGATCTAAAAAAACAATACTCGATATATATAAAACATGAATGTCTCATCTTTGACAGCCAGGGCGGAGTGTCAAAAAGAGTCAATCCGGAGAAAATTCTTTCCATACTTAGCTTACAATAGACCCCGTGAGTCAGTTTGAATATTCTGTAGTCCGCTCAAAGCGTAGAGTGACCAATACCACTATTTCAGTAGGCCCTAAGGGAGTCATTGTCCACGCCCCTTTTTGGATGCCAGCCTGGGTAATCAAAAACTTTGTTGAAGAAAAAAGAAATTGGATCGAAGATCAGTTAAAAAAACACCCCCAGAGATCAAAAGAAGCAAAAATTTATCAAGACGGAGATTCGATATACTTTTTAGGCAACAGGCTCTCAATTAAAGTTACCGAAACCGAGATTCCTGTGCGCACTAAGATCTTCTTGGAGGCGGAGACACTTCTCGTAGTCATCTCTATGCACATTACCGGAAGTAGAAGGGCAGAGGAAATCAAAAAATCGCTTTCCCATTGGTTTCTGGAGAAGGGAATAGAGGAAATCACCCAGAAGGTGAATCATTATTCTGACAGACTAGGTGTTACATATTCAAGGATAACTCTAAAGAATGTGTCTTCCATCTGGGGTAGTTGTTCTTCCAAAAACAATCTTAATTTTAATCGTCACTTGATAATGGCTCCTCATGAAGTGATCGACTATGTTGTCATTCATGAAGTTTGTCATTTAGTTCATCGTGATCATAGTAGTCGCTTTTGGGCACTGGTAAGGAGTCTTGATCCCGATTACAAGGATCATCGTCGTTGGTTGAGGGATAATCGATTCTACCTATCTTTTTAGAGGTATGGGTTGGGACTGGGGATGCACCTTTATCCATCTGTTAAGCAGGTAAAACAGTCCTGCTGCCGAAAATGCCATTACGCTCCCGAATATAAAAGGTGCGGCTGGGGAAATATCGGTCCACATCAACCCTGCGATAAAAGATGCTAAAAAGGTAGCTGTTCCAATGACCACCTGATATAGACCAAATGCGGAACCTGCAATCTCGTGGGGAATTAAGCGTGACAAATATGCCTTTCCCACACCCTCGGTCAGTGCCAGGAAAAGACCGTAAGCAGGGAATAAAAACCAGACAACCCCACTACTGTCCGCCATACCGAACATTAAATAAACATAAGAAAATAATAAAAAGCCGAAAGAGAGTACCCTCTTTGCTCCAATTCTGTCCGCCAAGATTCCTGCAGGAATTGAAAATAGGCTACTGGATACATTCATTAGAACGTACACAAGCATAGTCAGACTGACCGACAATCCTAGATTCTGTGCTCTCAGGATCATAAATGCGTTCGAGCTGTTCCCGATCGCAAAAATAAAACTAATAAGTAGAAACAACTTAAATGAAACATTTGCCTTCTTCCATTCAAAGTGCATACCCTTGAGATCAAGAGACGATTTCTTTTTTTCGGTCAAAAAGAAAAGCAAGAGCATGGCAATGGCACTTGGTACGAAAGCCCAGAAGAATACCAACCGGTAATTTCCCATAAGCGCTTTCAGTAAAACTATCGACAGTATCGGACCAAGTATTGCTCCTACATTATCAAGTGTCCTATGGAAACCAAACGCTCTTCCCCGATCGGTTTTTTCTGTGCTTTCGATGATTAGCGCGTCTCTAGCTGTAGTTCTAATCCCCTTACCCAGTCTGTTAGTGATCCTGGAAAATAGCACCATCGGCCAACCAAAAGATACCGATAGGATAAACTTTGACGCCGTAGATAAACCATACCCGGTCACAATAAAAGGTTTCCGTTTCTGAACCTTATCCGACACAAATCCGGATATAGCCATAAAAAAGTTTGCTGAAGCATCCGCGATTCCTTCGATCAGTCCGACAACAGATGCCGGTGCACCCAGAATGCTAGTCAAAAATATTGGTACCAAGGGGTAGACAATCTCTGACGAAAGGTCATTTAAAAGACTGACCACGCCCATAATCCATACGTTTTTTGTCAATCCCAATTTTAATCTCTTATCTCCCATGCAAATTCCAGTTTACAATATTTACTAGTCCTCGCTTATGCTCGTGTCGTCTCCTGTTTCAACATCGATCTCTCGCCCTTGAACAATTATGTATTTCCCTTTCTCTGCCTTGATCAATCTATATCTCCACTCCTCATACAGAACATCATCATTTCCACACACCAATCTCACCAGAGAATTGGCACTTTTCAGGATTTCGATAATCCCTGCTTCGGTTGAGTTTTCGTCTATCAGCCTAATTTGAGCGTCCGCCTCCGCAAGGCTTGTCATCAAAACATCCTCAACCACTCCTCCAAATTTATCAAGCGAGTCTTCTATCTCACTCATATATTGAATATAATTATATGGTACTTTATGAAATTACATAATCAGACCCGAAATACCCTCATTTCGAGCAAATGCAAAATAGCCAGATCCCTTGTGGATCGTAGTTTGGGTTTGCTCAACTCCAACAATCCCAGAACCCTTATATTCTTCACCAGATGGGGGATTCATACCTTGTTTTTATCAAATCCGATAGATATTCTTCTTCTCAATGATGACTGGGAAGTGGTGAAAATGGCGAAAAGCCTTCCTCCATTTAAGTTTTTTTCATACCTACCAATTTATATGATCGTCATAGAGCTTCCCCAGGGTTCACTCGGAAAAAGCAAAACTACTCTAGGTGATAAAATTTTGATTGCATGAGATACATCTACTTTCTACTTATTCCATTCTTGCTTCTTGCCCTTTTTGCCAGCGCCTCACCGTTCTTTTCCATCGATCTGACTATCTCTCATGCAATTCAAAATATCCATCAATCCAACTTCGATCTAATCATGAAAGCAGTCAGCTCTATTGGGAACGGAAGAGCTATGCCCTTTGCAGCCATATCGATTGTGTCTCTAGTCGCACTGCTCAATTTCAAGCTGGAAGCAGTCTATTTGTTTTTATCTTCGGTAACCTCCTACTTGGCAGCCGGTCTGGCAAAAACCTTGATCAATCGTCCCCGGCCGGACGACGGATTGGTTATGATCTATAAGCAATTAGCAGATAAAAGTTTTCCCAGCTCACACGCAATAACCTACACTGTCATTTTCGGTTTTTTGTTTTTTGTCACATTAAAAAAATTGAAACCTTCAATATTAAAGTACTCAATCCTTGGTGTATCCGCCTTTCTAATACTGACAGTTGGACTGTCCCGGATTTATCTTGGCGCTCATTGGGCAAGTGATGTGTTGGGGGGATACCTTTTTGGTGCATTCTGGCTTCTTATAACTGTTAATATGTACCAAGCTCATGTCCAAAGATAAATACACTGCCACCTGGGTATCACATTCATCGCTTTCTGATTATTTAAAATGTCCTAGGGCATATTATCTTAAGAACGTCTATAAAGACCCAAAAAGCGGAAGAAAAATCCAAATAATGAATCCGGCACTGGCACTCGGCAGCGCTGTCCATGAAGTTATTGAGAATCTCTCGATTATTCCCACCCCAGATAGATTTAAAGAATCTTTAGTTCTAAGATACGAAAAAATATGGGAAAACTACACCGGTAAGAGAGGTGGCTTCCTCAACGAAGAAAAAGAATTTCAATACAAGGAAAGGGGCAAGTCTATGCTACGCAGGGTCATGGACAATCCTGGCCCACTTAAAAACAGAGCCGTCAAGATTAATCAGGATTTGCCCTACTATTGGCTATCTGAAGAAGATAACATTATTCTCTGTGGCAAGATTGATTGGTTGGAGTACTTTCCTGAGACAGATTCCGTTCACATTATTGACTTCAAGACCAGTAAAAGAGAGGAGGACCAAAGTTCCCTCCAACTACCTATCTATCTATTATTGGTAAACAACTGTCAGAAGAGAAAAGTAGACAAGGCCAGTTATTGGTATTTGGAGTTAAGTGATGATCTGGTGGAAAAAGAACTTCCGGATGTATCCACCACTCAGGAAGACCTCCTTAGAACTGCTCGTCAAATGAAACTGGCCCGAAAACTGGAAAGGTTCGCCTGTCCTAACGGGGAAGACGGCTGTCCTGCATGTAAGCCATTTGAAGCCATCCTTCGTGGAGAAGGGGAGCAAGTTGGAACCAGCTCTACTCGCCAGGATGTTTATATACTTCCCATCGGAGAGGATACGGGCGAGGACAGCATCATACTTTAATGACACGATACACCGTTACCGTCAAACCAAAAAAATCACAATCACAAGTTGAGCTAATTGACCGTGATCACCTTATCGTTTCGGTAAAAGAACCCCCAGTGGATGGGAGGGCAAACTCCGGTGTCATCATTGCATTGGCTAAGCATTTCTCCATTTCACCTAACAAAATCAATATTGTGTCTGGGTTTACCAGTCGGGTCAAGATTGTTGAGATCAACGATTAGCGATCTTGTTTATTGAATCAACAATATCTTCAAGCTCATCACCGGTTTTTAATTCTAAGCTCACTGCCCGCTCTTTCTTTGCCAGTCGTTGTGTATGACTTCGTATCTTTTCTATCGGCTTGAGGAATATATATAATAGGATCCCGATAAGAATCATCTCAAACACTATCGCGATAAATACAAATAGCACTATTGGAGTGATCTGATCTGTTATGTGCTTTAAGACCATGTCACGTTCGGCTTCAATGACAATAAAGAATGGAAAATCTCCGACCTTGCTAGTCGCTACGATCTCTTCGTTTTTATCTCCCTTGTCATAAAACTCAATCACGGTAGGATTGTTGTAGTTAATTACTTCGGCCTGTACCTGTTCATAAGTTAGGGCTTCAATCTTTCTGTTTATGAACCTGGTTTCCTGCTCGATCTTCATTTGCTCGTCAGTAAGGGGAGCCAAACTCCAAAAGACCCTCTCCGACTTTTCGGAGAAGAGAATCACCCCATTATCATTTGTGATCATCTTATTCGAATCGAAGCCAAAATCACTTACTTCTAAATTAGCGTGTATTGTCTGTGGCTCCATCTTTGCCACGGCCACCCCTATAATCTTAGAGTTGTCGTTTGAGTAAATTGGATACGAAAAATAATAACCCATCCTTCTGCTGATGGTGCCGACACCCGCATCAACACCAGCACCACCCTTTACCGCAGTATTGAAATAATTCCTAAACCCAAAATTATGTCCCACAAATGAAGCGTCTGTGGACAAAAGAGTGAAGCCTTCCATATCAACCAGGTAAAAAGCCGAAAACATTTTGTTTATGTTGTGATCTTCCAAGACCTTAAGGATCTGAACAGTGTCTCCACTGCGAAGCGACATATAATCCTTTACTCTGGAGTGTGCGGCAAGCATTTGGGAAACACTCCTACCATAAGTGAGTAAGTTGTTTATCTCCCTAGATAAGTCGATGGTGGTTTTTAGGAATACCTCCTTGTCTCTTTGAAACATGTCCCTCTTGGCCCTCTGGTATGTCAAAGTTGCGGTCGTAATGCCACACGCAACAGTTACGCTCAGAATTGAGATAAAAAGTTTCTGGAAAAGAGTCAATTTAAGCATCTTAAACAAAAGTTAGAATACTTACATCATACTCAATATTTCAATACGCTGCAATTGCAACCCCAAACTTGTTTTGAGCATAAATACACCCCCACACGTACTCCCCTCCGGAAAGTAATTTTTTGTGACCGAGAGTGTTCTCCCAGGCGGCCACTGATTCCTGTGGAGTAGAATATCCTGAAACCAGGAACTCGCTGATATTGTATTTCTCTGATATCCACTTAAGATCTTCTCTGTTTAAAGTTGGTTCAAAACCTGCATGAGCGTCAAGCTCACCCAGATCCAATATCTGGTTCAGACGGATTGCAGCTATCGTACACAACTCATCTTTTTGACGCAGGGGGTTGACTCCAAATTCTACTCGTCTATTATTCACCGCCACCCAGAGATCTGGACCTCCCCAGCTTGCACTTGCTGGAGATGAAGGTCTTGTAGTTGCCTTCTTGACCTTACCTGGTGCCCCCAACAGAGCGTAGATTGACATTGTTTCCCCTCCCATCACAACCGCTATCCCGGCTTCTTTAAGATTCGGCTCTTCCAACGTCTGTCTAGAGTTTTCTTGAGTCGTCCAAAATGCTGTCAGATCATTTGATCGGAAAAACCCTAACACTGCCAAGTCACCGATCCATGAGTAGTTATAACCGACCATCTCTACTGCATCTTCTCTGGTTAAACCTGTGATCTCTCCCAAAGAATCCTCGTATTGCATTAAAACAGCTAGTCTTGCTTTTGCAGCCATGCTCAGTTTTTCGTTTGGGGTTAATACGCCCAAACCCTTTTTCTGTCGATAATCGTTAATCATCATCAGGACCTTCTCTTCTGTCCATTCGGTCTTAATTAATGAAGGTGCATTCGTGGTCTGCAGATTGATTACTGGAATATTTAGACCTAATTTTTCGAAACCAAAGTATACAATTGTCATTGCTGCCAGTAGGGTAAATATCCTAAGTACATTCTTTATCATTTCCTCAAGTATAAAACGAATTTGACAATCTGTTTTACAATAAATCAATGAATATAATTATCAACGAACAAAAATTAAAAATCAGTGACCGTCTCAGACAAAGGATTCAAAATAAATTCGACAAAGGGTTGGAAAAATTTCTCAGAAATTATCAGGAAGACCTAAAGGTTGCCTCTCTCTCGATTGAAAAGCTTGCCCGAGCAGGTTACCAGATAAAATTTGACATGAACCTACCTGGACTTCCGATAAATATAAAAGATACACACAAGGTACTTATTGATGGAGTAGTCAGAGTACGCAATCAGGCAAAACGTCAGATCAAAAAATACTTGGAGAAGCTTCGCCCTTACTGATTCTTTCCTCTGATCCTTACTTGTCTGATGGCTTCCTTGGCAACCTTTTTATTGATATATCCTCTGTGATTGACAAAAGGACTTTCCATCTGTGTGTCGGTCATTTCCCCTAAGGCTAAGATTAATTCAGGTCCGTGTTTTGCATATTGTTCTTCCCAAGACACTTCAAAATGAGCCAATCTCTCCTCCAGTCCTTTTTCGCCATACCTTTCGAGTAAATAAATGGCTACTTGCTCAAAAATTTCCAACTTACCTTGCACTATATAACTTTCACGCTGCATCATTTCTTCGATTCTGTGAGAACTCAAACCATCTGCCTCGGGAGCGCTTTCTCTCAGTACTGCAAATTTATCCCCTTTACGGTGCATCCTTTTGGGAATCCATGATGATCCTGTTTTATCAGCCTCATCTTTTTTGCCGTATACATTCATCATTCGCTCGTTAAAGCTACTCATATATATCTTATATATTTTGTCAT
>CAZYOB010000023.1:0-12798 GCA_964648275.1 uncultured Pseudomonadales bacterium | reverse complement strand
TCAAACATTACCAGAGCACTGGCAACACTTACATTTAGCGAAGCTACCCCACTAACCATGGGAATGTTTACAAACTCGTTACATTTTTTCATCAAAGGTTCTGACAGGCCATCTGCCTCACCCCCAATCAAAAAAGCTACCGGACCTTTAAGTTTTGCTGCTGTATATACCTCACCCATTTCTACTTCTACTCCTATCACTCTTACCGCGTACCTTTCGAGCAGATCGAGTGCCTGAAATAAACTCATTCCAATTAAAGGCACAAAAGCGGCTGCTCCCATGGAAACCTTCGCCACCACAGGAGTTAGTTCGTGCACACCGTTCGGAGATGCTACGACAGCGTCTACTCCTGCTGCCCATGCGCTTCTTAAGATTGCCCCCAAGTTTTGCTCATAATCAATTCGATTGAGAAGTAAAATGAACACCTCCCTCTTCTTTTTGAGGACTTCTTCCAAGGTGGTCACTTCAGGAGCATCCATAAAGGCTATTATTCCCTGAGCATTTCCACTCTCGCTCTGTTTTTCGATAAGCTCTCCACCAACAAATTCCACTCTTACACCCTTGCTGTTTGCGATTGCCAAGATCTCTTTAATTCTAGGTTCATTTTTTGATGCAGTCGCCACTTGAACACTTCGGATTTTCTGAAACGAATTGAGGGCATCATGTACCATGTTTCTACCCTCGATAGTTATTTGTTCTGCGATTCTTGCCATAGGCTAGATTTTACTACCTTACCTCCATTTATCTCCACGCCCTCAGCTCTCAACAGAGCAATCTTTCTTTTTATGGAGCGTCCCTCCTTCTTTCCCATAAAGCCCCCAAGGCTAAGATCACTCGCCACCACCCTGTGACATGGAACTATCGGCGCATATGGATTGCACCTTAAGGCTTGTCCGATAGCCTGATAACCTTTTGAGTTGATTAGTCTTCCTATCTCTTTATATGTTGTTACTTTCCCTCTGGGGATTTTCTTCACAGCCTCATATACTTTTTCGGCAAATGTCATGTTGTTTTGAATCGACTCCTCTTCGTATGGTGTCTGACTGCGATCATCAGCGCTCCGTAAATAACGAGTACTGTGCCCGTTACTAATCCAGACATTCTTTGCCAAAAATACTCGGGATAGATCATAAGTAAATTACTGTCTGGAGGGAAGGCCCAATTTCCTTGGGGAAAAAATAGTTTGTGAAATCCGATAAAAAAAGCTTCCCAGCTCATCATGGCGAATACAGCCACTATCCCCGCAAGTACCACACCGAATTTCAAACTCGACTGAGCGGATATCAGAAATCTCTCTTTTCCCGAAAGAACCAGAGATAGACCGGTGATTATCCATATTGCTTTCATCATCGTCAGGAGCCGGTTTACATCTATTAAATGAGATATTTCTGACTCGGTGAATAAACTCTTTCCCTCATTAACCTCCAGAAATCTAAGTTCCGGACCAACTCTTTCGGGACGTCCTCCCACGATTCTATCCACCTGCACGGCCAGTAAACAATTATCCCTGCATGCAAATCTAATCGATGTTGGCAAAGAGGCGACTAGCACTGCCGTGCTTATTATCCAAACTAGAATTAACAATGCCCGAACATACTTCATGTTTCGCGATAGGATATTAACATTAATCTCGTCCATTTATGGCCTCTTATCTCTATAGTTTCCTCCATAACTAATCCTATCAAAAGGTTTCAGGTAAATTATTGATATAGAATATAAGTGAAGCATTAATTACAAAATAAATGGAAGAAAACATCACCGACTCTCCGAGGGAAACCGGTCCACGGACTACTAACCCCGTCCGCATTTCTAGAATATTAATTGTCATTTCTCTGTGTGTAGTGGTCATATTTGGACTCAACACTCTCCGCAAGCCGAAAACTACTGAAAATCAACCAACCCCTGAGGTTGCTGGTATTTCCGTCACTCCCACTACTGAAATTACACCTCAAGTGAAGGACCAGCTCATTACCTTGGATGAAATAGCCAAACATGACCAGAAAGATGACTGCTGGTTTGCAATAGAGAACAAAGTCTATGATGTCACCTCATTCATATCTTCGGCCAAACACCCCGGAAAGGACGCCATCATCCAGGGTTGTGGCAAGGATGCGACTTCCCTCTACAACACCAGGCCAATGGGATCAAAAACTCCTCACTCAGACAAGGCCAGGAGTTTCTTGATCAATTTCCAGATAGGCATATTAACCGATACAAATGAAGAATAGGGGACTGTTTCTCGACATATCGCTTGTCTCGATAACGGCGATATTGTTTTTTCTCTCCAAGCCCACAGGATTTATTACCGACTATCCTCTTCTATCCGCCGCCCAACTTTTTGCTCTACTTGGGGTGACCCTAGTCTGCCTGAACTTCTTCATTTCTACTCGATCCCGCACACTTGCCTGGATCTATGGCGGATTTGATGTCATGTTCAAACACCACCACAATCATGGGGCAATTGCCTTCACCTTGCTCCTGTTTCACCCACTGCTCATGTTCTTTAACGCTCTACCGCAAAAAGACTTGGCCATGAAATTCATTTTTTATTCCGATGTTATTGCCTACAATCTTGGCTTAACCGCCCTGCTCATCCTCACTCTCACCCTTATTTTTACTTTTCTGATCAAACTTCCATACCACATATGGCTACTCACCCATCGTTTTCTTGGTCTCTTCTTGATCGTTGCCTCATCGCATATATTTTTCATTGGTAGTGATATTAGTTATTTCTTACCGCTTAAGATCTGGATTTACTCTCTGCTCTTCCTGGCGCTGGCATCTCTCGCTTACCGAAGATTGCTTTATTACTTATTAGCCAAAACATATTTCTACAAAGTGACCAAGATTGCCCCCAAGGGAGATATCTATGATGTTTACCTCTATCCTGAGAAAGGATCTGTCGAGTTTTTCCCTGGTCAATTTGCCTTTGTCACTTTTATCATCCCAACGATAAGACAAGAACCTCTGCCACTGTCGTTCGCCTCAGGTCCGGAAAATCCCACTCTCAGGTTTACGGTTCGCTCTCTTGGTGACCAGACCAAATCAATCAAAGAAAATCTCAAAATTGGATCAAGGGTCAGGGTTGATGGTCCGCACGGACTATTTGCTGATGATTTTTCGGAAAAGCAAGACGTCGTCTTTATTTCCGGCGGTATCGGCATTGCCCCCTTTCTTAGCTTGCTCGAAAATGAAAAGAATCATCCCACCGGTAAAAAGATCATTCATTATTCATCCTTCAAAACAAAGGAAGAAGCCTTTTGTCATCAAGAACTCATCTCATATAGTAAGACCCTTCCCGGATATATTTACGAACCACTCTTTACCGACACCTCACCTCGCTTAACTGCAGTTCAAATCAAGGAGAGGGTGGGGGATATCAAGAAATTCACCTTCTTCATCTGCGGACCAGTTCCAATGATGTTGAGCCTGAGAGATCAGTTGCTTGAATTGGGCGTTCGCCAGTCCAGGATTCGTTTTGAGAACTTCAGTTTCAAATAATAGGTAAGAAAAAATACAGCGCTATGTATAATGGTTATCATGAGACGACGGTCTATCAGGATAATAAAACTTGTCATCATCGCCTTTCTTCTGATTGCCATTTTTGTACTTGGCTACTTCCGTGGTTCTCTCTCTCCCACGCTCACTCGAGTCGTTATTCCACTGCCCTTAGGGTCGCCCGCCGCTTCCCCATCAGCTCCTGTTTCCCCGGTCAACTATCGAATTGAAGAAGTTGTCTCGGGTCTTTCGGTTCCCTGGAGCATTGTCTTCACCTCGCCAAGTAGGATGTTGGTTACAGAGCGCCCGGGAAACATCAGGATTATCGAGAACGGAGAACTTGTATCCTCCCCTCTAATAAATTTTCCTGAAACCGTCAGTAAGGCGGAAGAGGGCTCAATGGGCTTAGCGCTACACCCTAATTATTCTCTCAACAAGCACATATATGTCTCACTCGCTTATGAATCGGGAGGGAATACTTATATAAAAGTTGAACGTATCGTTGATGCCGGAAAAACTGCTGTCAGAGACAAGGTCATCATCGATAAAATTCCTGCGGCCACTTTGCATGCTGGCTCACGTATCAAATTTGGACCGGATGGCATGTTGTATATTACCTCTGGGGATGCCACTAAAAAAGAACTCGCTCAGGATAAGTCATCACTTGCGGGGAAAATTCTCAGGATTACCGGCGAGGGTGGAATTCCTCAGGATAATCCCACTACAGCCTCACCAGTTTATAGTTATGGCCATAGAAATCCTCAAGGCATCGACTGGCACCCCCAAACGGGTAATTTATATAGCACCGAACACGGACCTTCAGGTTTTGATGGTCAGGGTGGCGGAGATGAATTGAATCTGATCCAAAAAGGGATGAGTTACGGATGGCCGATTGTTTCCCACCAGCGTTCTGCCCAGGGACATGTCTCCCCTCTCGTTGTTTGGACACCGGCTGTAGCGCCAGCCTCAGCTACCTTCTATCGGGGGAGCGTTTTCCCTCAATTTACGAATGACTTATTCTTCGGTGGTCTTGTTGGAGAGGGCTTGTTCAGAGTTACCCTCGATTCCTTTGGCAAAAATGTCGTCAGTTGGGAGAAACTTCCTGATATTAATTATGGCAGGATCAGAGAAGTAGTTTCCGGCCCGGATGGATTCATCTATTTCTCTACCAGCAATACCGACGGGCGAGGAAGAATTCGTTCTGGTGACGACAAGATCTTTAGGTTGGTCCCCTTAAATTAGTTCGGTGTTTTAATAAACCACGACTCCGCTCTTACCAAAGGCATTCCACTTTTTCTCAAAAGTCTGTTTGGTCATATAGACTTGTCCGACCAATGAATCATTCACGATTATCCTCGACGGGTTCTCGGGTGTCCCCACAAACCCCACGACAACGTATGTATGCTCACCAGTGACGGCATAAATTTTTTCTCCGCTTGGTGTATTCCAGTACATCGCTCGTCCTCCTCCGCTGTACCCCCAAACTATAACCGGATTTCCTTTGGCTACCTCCGTTAATAATTGCTTTGTAGTCCAACCGCTAAATTCACTCGCTTGTGTATAACTCCTTGCTACCCTCGCAATCGGCCCCCAGTACACGCCATACCCAGTTGTCATCTGCTTGCCATCTACATTACCAACGAACGCTGTGTATGGATTACCCCATACCCCACCGCTATGAGGAGTAGGATCATAACCCACTCGATTTAACAATTCTTCCTCAGAGGCGTTTATTCCCCGATATACCAAAGCCATCCTTAGTGAGGCTACCTCACATGATAGTGAATGTTGTTGCAGATAAGCGGGTACTGGTAGCTTAAAAGTTGTCTGGGTAGTTGAAAATCCTGCCACAAATCCTTTCTCTGAATCAAGTCCCTTGAGGCTTTTTACACCCGGATCCAGCTTCACTAAGTAAGTGGTATTTTTATTCAATGGTTGTTCGGGAGTAAATACCATTGTTCTCCCCAGCCAGCTGAATTTTCCCTTGAGGGATGGTGTCACGCTAAAGTTCGCCTCAGCCGATGGTCGACTCACTTCTTGATTAAGCGTCACTTTTATTGGAGTATTAATTCCGACACCTAGGTCTCCGTTTGCCGGCATGATTTTTTCAACACCTACTTCTCCCAGTGTAGTGAAATGACCAAGAACTTCATTACCCAAAGCCTCCCCTGTTGCGGTTAACGCCTTCCCACTGATCGCAACTGTGTATTTGGTATCGTATTCATATTTTTCAGGATTAAATACCAACAGATAGTCATCTGCCCAGTCAATTTTTCCCTCAACCTCAGGTTCGATCAAAAAATTTTGTTCTACCGACTGCTTATTCATTGGTTTGGTAAATCGAACAGCCACTGTGTCGTCGATCGCCACTTGGCCACCAACCGGTATCACACTCGCGATTCCCGGAAGTCCTTGTGTTTGGAAACTCCCATCAAATACTTCGGCTAACTGCCCCTCTTCGATCATTTCTTTGGTAGACAGATCTTTCCTCATATCAGTGAGAAAAACCTTCATGCGATAGTGGGCCGAAGGTTCTAATTTTTCTCTGGGAATCACCGTGATCACCCTCCTTTCACTATCAAGTTTTGTCTCAAAAGAAATTGTCGGGAAGAATTCCAATTCAATATGACTGCCTTCTGCCGATTCGCTTAAGAATATTTTGATCCCTGTTTCCTGTAATCTCTCACCGTTACCGGGGATTACTTTTTCAACGATAGGGTCTTTATGAGTTCTAAAAGAATATTCATAGTTATACGGAGTCGATAATTTCAGCGTATTGGATATCCCGGATAAAGTGATCGTGTACTCGGTATCTGGTGACAAAGTTTCCTGAGGATAAAAAACCACTTTCCTAGTGAGGTGGGTATTATATGTCGGCTGCTCGAACACCCACACACCCGGTGTTTCCGGGGTAATTGTTTTTTTCATTTCGGTCCTGCTTACAGGACGATCAAAAACGACCTCTATCCTTCCATCTTGAGTCGCTTTGGCAGACCCTCTGTTAGGTGTGGTTCGTATTACGTGGGGTGGGGGAACGAGCCAATACAGTCCAAATCCTATGGCAATTGCCAGTGCAATAGATAATATTCCTCCGCCGATCTTTGTAGTTAATTTTTTCCTGCTCTTGGGCGGTAGGTCATGTCGCATGAAATTCACTATCAGGTGAATGATCACCATCAAGAATAAAAATCCCAAGATAGATTTTCCGATGATGGAAAAAGGAAATACTGAGCTTCCTGCTAATCTAGCGGAATAGTCCATGGTATTAATTCTAACAAATATTACTCTACAATCTTTATCCTGTTACCTGCAATTTCAATTTTTACCCCACCGCTGTTATTGTCATAGTCGCTTTCCTCGACGTTTCTATCTGGGTTAACCTCATATTCAAGTAAGTAAATACCATCAGTCACACTGCTGATATCAATCTCCTGGCCTTCGACCCTGGCAAGGTAAGTATCTTCCCAGCCGACAGAAATCCCTTGGAATCTGCTTGAACACACCGACGTGTATTCGCGTGTTTGGGGCGCATTTTCCCTTGTTAAGTCGTTAGCCCGCACATCCCACAAACAAAAGCTCATTTTGTCCGATCTTGTTAACATTTCTCCTCTGGAGTTATCACCGACCAAAGTCCAAATCTGATACTGTACGTAGTCTTCGACATGCCAGTGTTTATGGATATCATGGAAAATAAATTGTCCAATCTCCTTATAACTACCTGTCCCGTCTGAATTCTTAATGTATTGACTTGCATAAGTTGTATTCGTAGTCTTATCCGTATGCCCGATCACTTCAAAAGGTCCCCTGCCGATATTAGCAACCGTGGTGTTGAATCTGATCGTTTTTTTACCAACGGCAGGACGGCTGATAAATAGCTCCTTAGGTGGGTAGATCAACAGGTCCGGCAAAAGTTTCTCTTTAATGATGGGGACTTGGATTCCCTTTTTCGACACGTCTAAGAATTCATTTACCGGAACATAAACCTCCTCGATCCTCGAGATACTAAGTCCCATTCCAAAAAAAACCACCGCTACTAGCATTAATACGTACCATCTCATATATCTACCATACCAAAATAAGAACATCCATGTAGTATTTGTTACATAGTATAATGATGATTAATATGAATAAAGTAGCTCTCTTGCTTCCCGCCGCCATACTAGTTGCCGGTTGTAACACCTCACCAATTGTTCCAGGCAACGAAACCGATACTCAAGCTCAACAAGCCCAAAAAATATCTCAGATCCTTGAAAGAGGAGGCTCCGCTTTTTGCCGGATCACCAATCTTACCGACAACTCCGTAGTAGAAATGACTCTGGCAGGAGAGAAAATGAAAATTGTCGGCACCGATTTATCGGAAGGCAAAAAAGGTACGATGATTAACGATACCGCTTATATTTACTCATGGGAAGAGGGTCAGACCACTGGATTCAAAATGAAACTTTCTCAGGAAGAAATAACTCCCGCTCCCGGAGATGTCGAAACTGATGTTCAGGAGAATGATACCCAAGAAAGAGCCACCACCTACGACGATGATACAAAATACAAGCTTGATTGCACCCAAAGAAACGTGTCTGACTCTGAATTCGCTCCGCCCGCAAGTGTCAATTTCGTAGATCCTTCTCAAATGCAAAATCTCAGTCCCGCGGAACTGCAAAAATTATTCCCCCAGGGATCCCAAGGAGACCAGGAATAATTCTCCGAGAGCTACGATCGTCGGACAGTATATACTTCGTCTATGGAAAACTCTCACGAAAAGGCTCAGTTGGATATCCACACTTCAAACTTAAGATTGATTTCCCGTCAAATAGACGGCTGTGGTGGAGCACTCTTTGCTCCCCAACACCTCATACATCAGTGCATGAGTGTCATGAAAAATATTCGGGAGTTGGATCCGGCTCAGGATGAATCCTTTCCGCTTAACGAAAACACCGAGGTATATATAGACGGACTACAAGAGCAGGCAAGAAAAAAAATCGAAGCTATCTCTCTTTCTCCAAAAATAGAAAAAGATGATCGCCTAAAAAGATTAATTGAAATTCACTGCATAAATATCGTCCATCTGGAAAATCAGCTGGCTTCGGAAGAAAACAATAATAAATTGCCCGATGAAGTTCTTAAAAACATGATTCAAGAAGAACAAAACAACATCGATTCCTTGATTTGATTTCTTTCTCCCATAAAATCAGCTATTGACAGACCTATATAACTATGTTATCTTAAGGACGTCTGAAAAGACAAAATTATGGAAAACACCATTAAATACATATTCGTTTCTCAGGATTTGCTTCCTGTTGAAGCTTATGGAGGCTCAAATTGTGCCTCGGTTTTTGCGTATATATAAATTATTATATTTAATCTACTCAAGCGCCGCGGCACACGCGGCGTTTTTATTGCCTAAAAACAGCACCTTAAATTATTAAAGGAGGAAAATTCATGATTAAGAAAATCTGGGTTCTTCTTACTCCGTTTCATCGAACCTTCATGTGGTTCATCTTTCTAGCTGCTCTTTATGAGTCTGTCCAACTGGCAAATAGCTATGTAATTAGCCTCGTAGTCAGGCTCTTTGGAGAGGGAGTTATGCCTGCCGTCTGGGCAGTAGTGGTCGTCTGCCTGCTCTTTTTTGATGAAATTAACATGCGACTTGATAATGCCTTCGATTGGCATGTTATTACCAGGCACAATCACCCCATTTACCGCTTCCTCAAGCTTTCGGCGATTAAGAAATTCCTCAGAATGGATATCACCTGGCATCATAAACACAACTCCGGCACACTTGTCGGAAAGGTGGGTGATGGTGTCTGGAAAACGCTGGAAATTATTGATGTCCTCAGTTGGGAATTTATTCCCACTCTGATTCAAGCAATCATCAGCCTGATACCACTTTTTATCATCAGTCCCTACGTTGCCCTGATCGCCATAGTGACTTTCGGCATCTTCTCCGTACTCACCATCAAGGGTAATCGTGAGAAGCAACCGTTCCGTGCCCGTCGTCAGGACTATTACGAAGAGGAGTGGAATAAATCCATAGAGTCGGTTCAGTCTGTAGAAACTAATCTTATGTTTGGTCAACAGGAGCGTCTTCTGGAAAACCAAGCCAGAATTCACGACGGAATCATTGATCAAGCTCTCAAGGAGCATCGTCTTGGTATATTCAAATACAACCGATGGCGCATCCGCACCCTTACCATTGCTCGCCGTCTGATTCTCATCATGTGGATAATCCAGCTGACCCAGGGTGGCATTGACGTAGCCAATCTGATATTTGTCAGTGTGTTGGTGGAAAGACTTTTTTCCAGCTTTTGGCGCTTTGCCAGACTACTGGACCGTGCTGCTGAAAGCAGTGAAGGGTCGTCAAGGCTTGCCAATCTGTTGTATGAAAATGAACCGGTTGAATCCGGAACTATTCAAACAGTTCCGGAAGGTCCGATTGGCATTAGTATCAGGGATGTTTGTTTTGCCTACGAAGGTGAATACACCGAGGATGACGGAGCCTTGCACGACTTCAGTCTCGAAGTCGAACCAGGCAAGATCGTCGCCTTGGTTGGCCCTTCAGGAGCCGGGAAAACTACAATAAGAAAGATAGTCACCCGGCTTGTGGACTGCCAAAAAGGCAGCATCTTGGTAGGGGGTATCGACATCAAAGAATGGGATGGCCGTCAGTTATTGGAACTATTTTCATATGTTCCTCAAGGAGACGACGTCTACATTTTTGACGATACGATTGCCAATAATATCGCCTTTCCTCGGCCGGAAGTTTCCAGGGAAGAAGTGGTCTCTGCAGCTAAACTCGCTGGTATTCACGACTTTGTTATTACGCTCAAGGATGGTTACGATACCCAAGTTGGTGAACGAGGGGTTCGCTTGTCCGGCGGTCAGAAGCAACGCGTCGCACTCGCCCGGGCCATCCTCGCTGATCGTCCGCTTTTAATTCTGGATGAAGCTACCAGTGCGGTTGACGCCATAACCGAGAAAGAGATCCAAACCAATATGCGCGCTATCCTCACCGGAAAGACAGCCATCATCATTGCCCACCGTCTTTCTACTATCTGGGACATCGCCGACAAGATTGCAGTTATGGATCAGGGTCGGAAAATTGAAGAAGGCACTCACGGTCAGTTGGTTGACAACCATGGCCTGTACTCTCATATGGTCCAGCTTCAGACGGAAAACTAACAGGAGGAAATATGTTCGGATTAACCATGCATATTATCAACGGCACATATCCGGTAAAACTTCGGGCACTTCGCAAAGAAGATTTACCCACCCTTGTCGAACACTTCTCATCGATGAAGATTCACCTTTTTACTAAAGGATTGTTTGCTCAGACCCTTGAGAATGAAACTGAGTGGTACGAGAAACGACGCAAATCGGAAGATGACGTGGCCTGGTGTATTGTCCCCTTAACCAACAACGGAGAAGATATTCCTATCGGTATCACCTCACTACATCGCCTGAGCGCCAGAGACAACTCCAGTGCGTCAGGGATCATCATTTGGGACTCGAATTGGTGGGGCAAAGGTATTGCCTCAAACTGCCATCTTGGCAGGACTCTGTTCGCTGCTGATTACCTGAACCGCTGGAAGATTAACTCGAGTGTCCGTGTCGAAAATGTCGCTTCACGGCGGGCTTTGGAGAAAGTTGGTTATACGGTCTGGGGTACCGAACCTTGCTCGACCAGAAGGTCGGGCAAGTGGTTATCAACCCATTACCTGCTTTGGCTTCATCCAGATATGCAACCATTTCTGTTCCCCGAAGGCACTCCTTCACTCTATGAAGCAGGAATTGAAAGAGCACAATTAGCTCTCGAAAAAGCAAGAAACGTAGTTGAATTCCCCTAAGTGATATATTTGCCAGGCAGGACTTAAAGTCCATAAGCCCTGGCTTTTTTTATTTCTTTCCCTTATGGGTAACTTTTTTGGCGGGCTTTGCAGCCGGCGAAAAAACTAATTCTTTGTTGATCAGTAAATAGATTATTGGCAAGATGCCCATACTGTTTATTATCAACAATGCCACGAACCAAGCTGTCTGACCTTTTCTGGCACTCTTATATAAAGCTATGCCTCTCAAGACCAGATCGGCAATCACCACCATGTAAAGAAAGGGACTCCTTAATAAAGAGGAAGAAGTGAAATTGATCATACTTTAATAATACTACTTATAAAAACAAAACTACCCACAATCCATGTATTTGTCCGGGAATAAAACCTAATATCGTCAGTAAGACATTAATCCAAAAATGAGTCGTCAATCCAACCTTGAGTAAAACTGCTATCGGTGGCATCATCAAGGCGACAATTACCAGTGCAATGTCCCCGGGACTAAGTCTGTTCAATCTCTCCGACAACTGACCCATGAATCTTTGGATACTCGCAATGTCGATATTGATATTTATATTACTTGGCATGAATTCATTGTAGTTCATCTCCTCGGAAAAATAAAAACCCCACCTGATTTCAGGTGGGGAAGTGTCCGGGTGGAAAAATCAGATGATAATGATAATCACCAGGACGATGATGAGCATTGCTAGAGCCAAAGGAAAGCAGCCCTTCTTTTTGGGTGGCTGCTCGGGCGATGGGTTACTCTGGTTGCGCTGACGTCGAACAGCTTCTTCCATCTTTTTTTGCTCTTCAAAGGTGCTGGGGGGCATTTCACGCTCCTTAATTTTAAAGTTCAGGCACGAAGCCTGTCATTAACTAAGCCCATATATATTACTATATATAAGTCGAAAAGTCAAGTTTTGCCATTAAAAAAGGCACCCTTTTGAGGTGCCTTACGTGTCCATATTTAGTTCGGTTGTGTACTGCCACATCCTGGGCAGTGGTACTCATACTCCCCGTCCTCAGTCATTACCTTACGCATTGTCCTCTCGCAGTATGGACATTCTGCAGAGTTTTTGGATGAGGTGTAAGTGTAGGCTGGGAGTTCCTCAGGATCAGGCTCGGCTGGGCTAAAGATCACCACCAGCATGAGAGAGAATAGGGCCAAGACTAGGTAGAACCCTAAAGACCAGGCTTGCCCATCGAGGGTCAGTTGTAATCCTGTCAGGAGCACCATAAATGCCATTATTATTGAGTTATAGAACATCCCCCTGAAGAAAGGGTATTTGGCCATCATGATCCAGACTACTGAAAAGATGAACCAGATGACCGAAACAATCTGTCCAAGCTCATTTAGCTGGGGAAATAAGGCTAAGATGACGATGTTAAGCAAAGACTGGGCTGCCAATCCGAAGCACACGACGGCGTAGGTCCTAAAGAAGCTATTCATTTATTGCCTCCAAAAACACAAGAATATCAA
>CAZYOB010000022.1:0-12838 GCA_964648275.1 uncultured Pseudomonadales bacterium | reverse complement strand
TGGTTGCCGGACTAGGACTCGAACCTAGAATATTCGCCTCCAGAGGGCGACGTCCTACCATTAGACGATCCGGCAATATGGGTATATTTTACTTCGTTGAGCCTAATTATGCCATTCCTCGGCTATCCCCTCGCATACAGCCTCGAACACACAGGGAACAGTTTGTGTCGCATCTATATGCACTAACCTCCAGTTCGGCTGGTTCTCGATGACGCTAATTCTCTCCTCAAGCTGAGTAAAATACTTCGATAGCCTACTCGTTACCCCCTCATAGGTATCGTCACTCCTTTTCCTGGCGTTTTCTCCTAAGACCAGTCTGTCCAAGCTCATCCATTCCGGAATGTCCAGATGAATAACTGTTACTGGTAGATCTCTCCCTGCAGCCTCCAGCATTCCCTGAAAAGCAGTCGTCTCTTCAAAGGTTCTCAGTCCGCCATCAAGTATGAAACCGTTCTTAGTGTCTTTCTTCCTGAACCTGTCCACCAAAATTTCCAGCAATGTCTCTCCATCCAAGTATGTGTGTTCGGCGAACATCACTCTACATTTATCTCCCCAAACCCCGTCGTCGTTTTCTGCCAAATCTCTTAACACGTCACCTGTAGTCAGATATGGTTTTCCTGTCTCACTAGCCAGTCGCCTGGCTATCGTGGTTTTTCCTGAACCCTCAGGGCCAATGAAGATCACGATATCTCTTCCAATGTGCAATTTTTCTGGTGTCACAATTTTTTCCTTCACAAAAGAATCGTATAACCTCACAAGACAAAGGACAAGAGTGAATTTAGTGAATTGCTAGTTCGACAATTATGAACAGGAAGTAAAGTAGTAGAAGGGACAGTCCCTCTAGTCTGGATATGGAGCGTTTTGATTTGGAAAAAAAGTAAAAAAGGATCAATCCGACGGTTAAAACTAATACACTCACAAGATAGCTATTAGTAAGCACTATGGTTTTGCCATACCAGAGTGCCAATGCCCCAAAGAGAAAAGTATTAAAAGCGGCAGAACCTATGTAGTCACCAAACGCCACCTGATTACTCCTGGAAAATATGGACCTCACGGCAAAAGAAAGTTCAGGGATATTTGTCCCGATTCCAATAACCAGCAAGCTGATCAAGAATGGAGAAACACCAAATAGCCCGGAGAAATAAAGAGTCTGATCAACGACCAATTGGCTGGCAAAAAATACGATTCCGATACCGATTAAGATCTTAACAAGTTCCTTGCCTGTCCTGTTGACCGGCATTCGGGTAACTTGGCCAAAGGCATTTATCAATCCCTTTTTCGCCTCGATCAATACGACTAGTAAGGCATAACCTGCCATGGATGCAAAACTGTCAAATCTATCGATTTGACCATCTATTACCAGAACTGCCGGCAACGCCACAACCAAAATCGATAGTAATAAATTAAACCCGCTAAAATTATCCGCTATTCTGATCTTATTTCCCATGATGGAGAGAAGAGGTATCAGTAGTAAGAAAATTACTATTGAAGCTCCAATTAAATTACCTACATAAATCCCCGGATCGTTGTGAATGACAGAACTGATACCTACTGACAGTTCACCCACTGAGGTAAAAAGGCCGAGTACCAAAAAAGAAACGGCAAAAGATGACAGTTTCAGAGAATGTGATATCTTTTCAATCGACTTTATCGCCAAGCCAGACCCGACCCAAATTCCTGTAAAAGCTAAAAAGTAAGTGATGACATGCTGTATCAAGGGCGGCATTATATCTACTATATCAACTTTATTTGCCGCCGATTTATTTCTTTACTGCCAAAATAGCCATAAACATTGGGAATTCTTCCCTGGCTCTATTTTCCATATTGGCTGCTCTACCCTTGCTTGTTTTCTCTGAAGTCCATTCTTCAATTTTTTCGATTAAGAATCCTGACTTAAATAAATACTCCGAGTAGTCCGAAAGGGGATGATGATATGACCATGTGAACTGACCGTCATGTTTTCCCGGATGCATCTCAACGGGTATTTCAATCGGATTCATATACTTGCTCACTCTTCTGTACTGCAATTTATTTACCTTATCTACCTCCCAACCACTTTGCCTGGGTATTCTGAATGCGGGGTGATTGATCACAATTAAAAATTTTCCTCCGGATTTAAGTTTATTCACGACATTCTCAATAGCTTTCTCAGGTTCTTTGATGTTCTGAAGAGCTAGAATCATCACAGCATTATCGAAATCTTCTCCCGGAATTTTGTCAGTAACATCACCTACAACAAATTTATGCTTTTTATTGCCATCCATCTTCCTAGCTTTCTCAATCAAACCGGATGCAAGATCAACTCCCAGGTATTGTGTCTGTTGAGGAATATGCCTTGCCAAGACTCCGCTTCCGCAGGCAATATCCAATAGGCTGGACTCCGGTTTAACGTTCAGTAGTTTAAGTGATCTGGGGATTATTATCGTCTGATGGAAAAAATGTCCTTTTTCTCCCACAATTTCCCCATACCATTTTCCGACTTTTTGCCAAGATGTATTTCTTATCATCAAGGATATTTTCTCACATTCAACCCTCCTGAGATTTCTGCTGCATTGTTGACTAAATCGACAATCTCTCTTAAACTTAATCATACCCAAATAAACACCGAAAACATATGCCGGAACCACTCGCTTCAAAAATCAGACCCAAAGATTTAAATGACTACATCGGTCAAGAACACCTCGTTGGACCCGGGAAACCCATTCGGTTAGCAATTGAGAACAAACTATTATTCTCCTTTATCCTTTGGGGCACTCCGGGTACAGGAAAAACCACCATCGCTCGCATCTATGCCGATGCACTCGACGCTCAATTTTTTGAACTCAGTGCCGTTTCCGCTGGCAAGGATGATATTAGGAAGATAGTTAACCTTAAAACAGATGATGACCGTCCAAAAGTACTGTTTCTCGATGAGATCCATCGATTTAACAAAGCCCAACAGGATTACCTCCTCCCCTCTGTTGAATCCGGCCTACTGACTCTTATCGGGGCTACCACAGAAAATCCCAGTTTCGAGATAATCTCCCCTCTACTGTCTCGCTGTCGCGTCTTTGTCCTCAATGAACTTTCCCCGGATGATATTTCAAAGATCATCGACCGTGCTGCCAAGGCAGTCAAACTCAAGATCAAAGCTGATGCCAAGGAGTGGCTATCCAATTTCGCTAACGGTGATGCCAGACAGGCAATCACTCTTATCGAATCCACTGCCAATTTATACAAAGAACTCACCGTTGATAATCTTAAGAATGCTCTCCAGTCTAAATTCTTAAGATTTGATAAGCTGGGGGAAGAGCACTACAACACCATCTCGGCATTTATAAAATCCATGAGAGCAAGCAATCCAGATGCTGCTCTGTATTACCTCGCTCGGATGGTGGCTGCAGGTGAAGACCCCCTCTTCATAGCACGTCGTATGGTTATCTTCGCCAGCGAAGATATTGGTATGGCTCAGCCAACGGCACTGGTCGTAGCCAATGAGGTATTTCGCTCCTGCGAGATCATTGGATATCCGGAATGTGCAATCAATTTGGCTCATGGAGTTGTCTATCTTGCCACCGCCAAAAAAGATAGATCTTCATATGACGCTCTTAGAGCTGCTCAGACCGATGTCACTCAACACGGGAATCTACCCATTCCCCTTAATCTTCGCAACGCTCCTACGAAACTCATGAAAAAACTCGGTTATGGCTCTGGTTATGAAGCCTATACCACTGCAGACCTTCTTCCTGACAAATTAAAAGGCAAAAAGTATTACACTGGATAGTAGATAATAATTTTGTCTTTGAATGAAAATAGATATTCCCGTTAAAGAAACAATCTTTGGAATGGAAGACGGTATTGTCTCTACTTTGGGTGTTGTTGTTGGTGTCGCTGCTGCCACTGACAGTCGTAAATTGGTGATTCTTACCGCGCTGGTGCTGATCGTCGTCGAAAGTCTTTCAATGGCGGCAGGTACATATCTTTCAAACAAATCGGAAATGGAAATTGCACACATTCCACTAGTCAAGACGTTTCGCAAATCTGTCTCCGGTTCCCTCTTCATGGGTGCCTCTTATGTTTTGGGAGGGTTCTTTTCAATCATTCCTTTCTTCTTTCTCGCTCCTTACACCGCCATATTGCCCTCGATTGCATTGTCTATCGCTGCCTTATTTAGCATTGGCTATTTTAAAGGTCAGGTAGCTGGGATAAACAAGATAAAAAGCGGTCTTGAGATGAGTTTGGTGTCTCTTACTGCCGCAATTATTGGCTATTTCGTCGGCAAAGTCGTTTCTGGTCTGTAATCGTGACCACAACCTCAAAAATTGAAGATCAGAACCCGTAATAAGTCATATCCCCACCATTCACTCTTACGCGCGGCAAAGTCAATCTCTGTCCTTTGCATAATATCCTTCCATTCTTGGTTGTAAAGCCCAACTTGTATCCAATCTCTTCTAAATACTCTCTGGTATATCCATTTTGCTCTCCATAAGGATATGCAAAAACCTTCGTTACATTAAGACCTCTTTCTCCAAGCTGAATGTCAGCGGTAGATATCTCCTTTTTCACCAATTCTTTTTCTCTCCCGGCATTCATGTGCGACCATGTATGATTCCCAAAAGTTATCATTCCGGAACTGTTCATCTCCATAATCTTCTCCCACCTCAAATACCCCTCATTTTGCATTAAACCGGTCGGTAAGAAAATGACTCCCTTGATTCCAACTTGTTTCAATATCTCGTAGGCATATTCACCATTATCGTCATACCCGTCGTCAAAGGTGATCATCACCGGTTTGGATGGCAGTTGCATACCCTCGTCAAAAAAAGCCACCAGGTCTGCAGGTGTGACAGAACTATACCCTTTTTGTTTGAGGTACTCCATTTGTTTACGGAATACCTCGCTATCAATATTCAGACTGGTATGCTTTTTTTGTTGAGCTACAGACATAGGCTCAATGTGGTGATAAAGAATTATCGGCAATTCAATACACGGTCCATACAGATTACTCATTTCCCCTCGATTGAGCACCTTTGTCGGTGCAGCAGATGGGCTTGTGCTGGGAGCAGGGGAGATACTGGGCAATGGAGTGGCCTTAGTCGTTACGACAATAAATGGGTTCTTTTGCGCATGACCAGCAACAATCATCGCAAAGATAATGACCAAGAAAAAAATCCAACGCATTTTTACCAGAAAAACCACAAGTAATTATACTTCTGACAGTATAATCAAGTTATGAAGAAGGGAATCGTCTATACCACCATCTCCTTGATAGTGTTTCTGTCTCTCATTTTTTACAACTATCTGAACGCCCAAAGAGCAATTTCTGAAGAGAGGGCGTCAATCACCAAAGTGGAGACGACCTCTTTCCCGAAAATTACAGAAGCCGGTTCTCGGGCTGCCTTTTCCTGGCATGTTGAAGTTCCTGAAGGTTTGAGGACCTCAGCCACAACTCTATATTGGGGTTACGAAAGTTCTCCCTCTGCTCTTCTGGATTTTGATTCGCCTCAGGCAGTAGGCTATCCAAATCATCCTGAGGATTATGAGTCGGGTGAGTTTCCACTTCCCTCAGACTTCAGTGTGACCATCGTCCCCGACAAACCGGGTCGGGTATTTTTCCGCTCATACGCCTTTGTTCAAGGTAAACACCTCTGGTCCGACGAACAGTCCGTTATTATCTCCTCTAAACCAAATGGCCAGTAGGAAACCTTTCTCTTTTTCCCTGTTGATCATCCTTACATTCCTTACTGTTTTAGCCACGATCTTGCTAGGATTACGACTTGTTTTCAGTTATTAGCAATTTCGGACCAAGTCTGCTAAAATCTTTAAGACTATGGCAGACATACTAGAACAAAACGACCCTCAAGAGGTTCTTTTTTACCCCTTTATTGGGCTTAAAGAAGGTGTCATTTTCCCCGACACTGAAGCGGTACTGACTTTTGGTCGTCCGGCTTCTATCAACGGCATTACAGAAGCTTCCAAGAGGAACCTTGATGTTTGTTTCGTATCCCAGAAGGACCCCAAAATAACAGCCTCCGGAATCAACGACTATTACCACATTGGCACTATCTGTACGATAATCAAGACGCTTCCCGTAAATGACGAGCTTCACGCAATCGTCAAAGGATCTACTCGGGTATATATTGACTCAATCGAAGCCAGAGACGGCCAACTTTGGGCACAAGTTACCGAGAATCTCCAGAAGTTTGAAGAAACTCCCAAGATAGTCGCGCTTTCCAACCACGCCATAGCCGCAGTTAAGAAAGCGATCGATCTGGGAAAATCAAATCTGGACCCCAGTGTCTTTATGAAGATCGTCAGTGCCTCCGACCCTCTCCAAGTTTCCCACCAAATCGCCTCAGTCCTGAATATCAAGAATAATGAAAAGCAAGAGCTTCTGGAGGAAGATTCTCTTGGAAAACGCTTAAATGCCATCATTAACTTCCTTACTGAAGAAGTAAAGATCCTTGAGCTGGAGAAAAAAATAGCCAACAAGACACAGAAGCACTTTGATGAGAGCATGAAGGAGGCTGTCCTCCGCGAGAGAATGAAGACCATCCAAAAAGAACTGGGTGAAGGAGGCGAAGAGGAAGAAATCAAAGAACTGCGCATCAAACTTAAAAAAGCCAATCTTCCCAACGAGATCTACGAAAAAACCCATAAAGAACTTGAGCGTCTTGCTAGACTTTCTATCCAAAATCCGGAAAGTTCATACCTTCGCACCTGGATTGAAACGATTCTTGAGCTCCCATGGAATAAAACCAGTAAGAGCAATTATTCCTTACCCAAGGCGGAGAGGATTCTTAATGAAGATCATTACGGTTTGGAAAAAGTCAAAGAGAGAATAATTGAATTCATTGCCGTCCTCAAGCTAAAAGCGGATCAGGTAAAGCACCAGAAAAAGCACACCTTCAGTCCGCCAACGATCCTTTGTTTTGTTGGACCACCCGGTGTAGGTAAAACATCCGTTGGTCGCAGTATTGCCAAAGCTATCGGTAGAAATTTTGTCAAGATGTCTCTCGGAGGTGTTAAAGATGAAGCCGAGATTAGAGGTCACAGACGTACTTATGTCGGTGCCATGCCTGGAAGAATAATCCAGTCGATCAAAGACTCAGGTGTTAGCAATCCTGTGTTCATGTTGGATGAAATTGATAAAGTTGGAGCAGATTTCCGTGGAGATCCCAGCTCAGCCCTCTTGGAAGCACTCGACCCGGAACAAAATTTTGCCTTCCAGGATCACTATCTAGACATTCCTTACGATCTTTCTCAAGTATTGTTCATTACCACTGCTAACGTACTGGACACGATTCCTCATGCACTTCGCGATCGCTTGGAAGTCATCGAATTCTCAGGATATACCGAGGATGAGAAGTTCCATATTGCCAAAAAATATCTGATCAAAAAGCAGTCTGAAGCTCACGCTCTGGATCAAAAGGACTTCTCTCTCAGCTCGACTATTCTTCGATATATGGTTCGTCATTACACCAGAGAAGCCGGGGTCCGTAACCTGGAACGACAAATCGCCTCCCTCATGCGCAAAGTGGCCAGAGTCAAAGCATCAGGAAAAGAGTTGCCCATTGATATCAACAAACAGAGAATACATAACTATCTTGGCCCAGTTCTCTTTAATGGTACCCAGGCAGAAGAAGAAGATCAGATCGGTCTCGTCACCGGCATGGCCTATACCAAAGTCGGTGGTGATATCTTATTCATTGAAGTCGCCATAATGCCCGGGACGGGAAAGATCACCCTCACAGGTCATTTGGGTGATGTTATGAAAGAGTCTGCTAAAGCTGCGTATTCCTACGTCAGGTCTCATGCTCAAATGCTTGGTATCAAGGCGACGAGAATAAGTAAATCGGATATTCATATTCATGTACCCGAAGGAGCTGTCCCCAAAGATGGACCCAGTGCGGGTTTGGCAATAACCACTGCCCTAATCTCTGCTTTCAGCAGCAGACCTGTTCCCAAAGATCTTTCCATGACCGGAGAGGTTACCCTAAGGGGTCGCGCTCTTGAAATTGGCGGAGTTAGGGAAAAAGTCATTGCTGCCCATCGGGCGGGGATTAAACGCATCATTCTTCCCTCAGACAATGAGAAGAACATGGTTGACGTACCTGAAAAGGTAAAAAAAGATCTCAGGTTCTACTTCGTAAGATCAATGGACGAGGTAGTCAAGATCGTTTTCTCAAAATAAGGTAAACACCCAGTAGTATCGCCATTCCGGAGATGATCACCGCAGTCGGTAATCCTCCTATTCTCCAAATGGCGCTTTCTTCTCTGAGATTTTCCAGGAACATTCTGATTGATCCATATCCCATCAGATAAACTCCTGTCAGTAATCCTGGTTTCTTTTTATGACCGATCTTCCAAAGTATCCAAAACAAGATGACATTTAATATTCCCTCATAGGCGAATAGAGGCTCTCCATTTTTACCGTATAGTTCACCGTTTACCCAATTACCTAACCTGCCTACTGCTTGTGCCAAAGGAAGACCTGAAACACCTATATCTGTCAGTTCTAAAAATTTATTCTTAATCTTACTCAGACTCCAGGCGATCCACAGACCTAATATTCCTCCGGCTACCGCTCCCCAAATTGCCAATCCACCTTCCCAAAGATAAAGCACCCGTATTGGATAAAGTGAATAATATTTTTCCCAGAAGTCGACTACATGATAAAGTCTTGCTCCAATTATTCCAAATACGACCGTCCAGATAAAAAATCTCTCAACAATTTTAGGATCTATATTTTTTTTCCTGGCAACTCTGCTCGAAATCTCCAATGCCAATATTATTGCTGCCCCTAAAATAAGCCCATACAGGTGAAAGTTTATCCCGAGTATATTAATCATCCCAAAGCGGATTGCAGCTCTTCAATTGCTACTATTCTGCTCTCTTTTTCATTTCTTCTTTTTACTTCTACTCCACCGGCCGCTAAGCTTTTTTCGGACACTACTACCCTAAACGGGCAGCCGATCAAGTCAGCATCGGCAAACTTCTCTCCTGGTGTCGTCTCTCTGTCATCTAATAAAACCTCAACCCCTGAGCTGACAAGTGAATCGTATATCTCGCTTGCCTTTTCCGGCTGTCTCAGATCAATCAAATGGACCTTAAATGGTGCTAGATTTTCCGGCCAAATAATTCCTTTGTCATCATGAAATTTTTCCACCAACACCCCCATCAAGCGGGAAGTTCCGATACCATAACTACCCATGATTACCGGTTTTCTGCTTCCATCGGCATCAACAAAATCATATTCGAACGCGGTTGAGAACTTCGTTCCAAGAGGAAATATATTTCCTACCTCGGACGCATTGAATCTCTCATACTTATTTTCGTCTTGGACATCCTCCGGAGCCACCTCTTTGTTGTACGCCACACCGGTCTCTTTGTTTAGAAATATCTCATCCTCTCCACTTTCCAACCTGGTTTGGAATTCATGAGTATAGTCTTTGGTAAAATCTCCTCCAGAAGCTAACGCGATCACCGTGTCATTCCCCAACCCAAGCTCGGCGAAGACGTTCATATATATTTCTTTCATCCTTTCGTAGAAATTTCCAAAGTCTTCACTGGATGTATGAAAGCTATAAAGATCTTTCATTCTGAATTCTCTACATCGCAATAATCCATTTTTTGCCCTCGGTTCGTTCCTAAACTTAGTTTGAATCTGATAGAAAGATACTGGAAAATCTTTGTAGCTTAAATTGTATTTGGCCGATAGAGGTGTCATTATCTCTTCGTGAGTTGGACTGACAATATATTCAGAATCATTTTTTAACCTGGACACTTCATTTGCAGGAATGGTTTTCATCAGAATATCTACCGTTTCCAGTCTACCGGTTTTTTCCCAAAGTTCTTTTGGGGTGAGTGTAGGCATCAGGATTTCGGTACCGACCTTATCCATATGTTTCCGCACAATATTTTCAATTTTCGTCAACACCTTTAGTCCAAGTGGTAAATAGGTAAATACTCCAGCCATTTCTTGTTTGATGAACCCGGCTTGCGCCAACAGTTTGTGATTTACGGCTTCAGCATCCTTAGGGGATTGTTTTTCAGGCTTCACGCCCATCTTCGTCATTCTCATAAGAGTTATTGTACCTCAGGCTGGTATATAGTAGTTATTAGATGCAAACAGTCAGCCCATATCAGGTAATAAAAGCCTCAGGAGAAAAAGAAGACTTCAGTGAGGAAAAAATCGTCAAATCGCTTGCCGCCTCAGGGATGAATGTCGATACGGCTGCCCAAACCCTTGATTATCTCAAGCGTCATGTCAAGCCGGGGATTACAACTCATGAAATTTTTGGACAAGTAAGCGGATATCTCAAGGAGACTTCAAGAAGAGATTATATTAACTACGGATTGAAACGCGCATTTATGAGACTCGGTCCTTCCGGTCATCCATTTGAGAGATACATGGGCGACCTTTTGGAAAAATTCGGGTATGAAACCCAGGTCAGTGTATCACTGGGAGGGGAGTGCGTTACCCATGAGATCGACTGTATTGCTGTTAAAGGTGATCAAACATCTTTCATCGAGTGTAAGTATCACAATGCTCCTGGAACAAAGACCGATGTGCAGGTAGTCATGTATACCTATGCAAGGTTTCTGGACATAGAGAAATCAATGAAGGCTCTGTTTGATTCTCAAAAAACCTACCAGCCTTGGGTTGTCACTAACACAAAGCTTACATTTGATGCTATCAACTATGCCAAATGCATCGGCATTAAGGCTACCGCCTGGTCCTTTCCGAAGGACGAGTGTCTTCACGACATGATCGTCAATTCTGGACTGCACCCGGTAACTGTTATCGATACTCTTACTGACGATAAGCTTCAGCGGCTACTTGAGAGGGACATTGTTACCTGTTTTCGTCTTATGAAAGCTATCGAGAATGAATCGGTAAGTGATATCCTTACACCAACGGAGATTGAACACGCCAAAGAAGACATCCAATTAATCTGTAAAAATAATGGGTAATATATTTGTTCGCATCATAATAATCGCTCTTGCTTTAGTCGGAGTGTATAAAATGTTTCCTCAAATATCAAAGCCAATTGATTACTACATTAAAAACCCCAAATTTCAGAACGGGTTCATCCTACCCGCAGTAAATACGGCAAACAAGATGTTGCCTGAAAAAATTCAAATTCCCACTCCCCCTGCAATAATGGGCGTGGCTACGGACAGCAGTATTAGCTCGCCGATTCAAGAGCTTACTGATGAAATTAGCCGTCAGGCGGCTAGCATCGCCGGGGAGCAAATCAATCAACTTAGGAAGTCAGCCTCGGACGCTTTTTGTTCTACCCTGATTGAGAAAATAAAAACGGAGTGTGGTCAGTGATCTAACCAAAGCTTATTTTCACTCCGATCATATCCAGCTTCGGTAGATATTTTTTAATTTCGTTTCTGAACTTTTCCGCCAAGCTAGCTGAATAAGTTGCATTGGCTGTGTTCTCCATATGACCGCACAGCTTATTTTCATATTCTCTGATGATTTCTAGTATCCTCGCCCCATCCTCATTAAATTTCTCCTGCCATTTCTTTGGATCCTTCATATATTTGTTATGAATTTCCTGAAAATCATCAAACTCGTTCTCATGTTTAGTTACCATTTCATTAAAAACCTGCATGTATTTTGTTGCCATAAACAGTATTCTACTGCAAGCTACTGTGGTATAGAATGGGTCAATGACGAAGAGACTGGTCATCGGATTGGTTGGCCCAATGGCCAGCGGTAAAGGTGTGGTTGCTGATTATCTTAAAGCACAAGGTTTTGCCTTTGAGTCCCTATCGGACAGGATTAGGGAAGACATGAAGGCAAGAAATATTCCCCTTACTCGAGAAAATCTACAAAATTATGGAAATTATCTTAGAGAAGCATATGGCAATGCAGTTCTTGCACAACGCACTGTAGATTTATTATCTGATTCTGGACACAATGTTTGCATTGACAGTATCCGCAATCCTGGGGAGCTTCTTTTCCTCAGAGAAAGTCTGGGGGCACTGATAATCGGCATAGATGCTCCGGAGGATCTTAGGTTGGTCTGGTATCTTGAAAGAGCCCAAGCCAGGGGAGAAGACTTTGCTACCGCAGAAGATTTCTACACCGCGGCCAAGCGGGATTTGGGTCAGGGAGAAGCAATCTCGGGACAGCAGGTTAGTGCTTGCCTTGAACTGTCGGATTTTATACTCGTCAATCGGGGTTCCAAGGAGGAGCTTTACGAACAAATGTCGGAGCTGCTCGGCGAAATTAAGTCTTATCACCCCGAAAAATATAAAAAATCCCCACTCGAAAGTGTGGATTGACAACTAGTCCTCATAGCATTTTTCTATCTCGATAGCGATGATGTGGACGGGAATTCAGACTACGAGAGCGACCATCAAATTGTGCCTTCAAAGGGTGATTCTCTGTTGACAAATTTGTATGCCATCGAGGGATTGCGAGGCTTCTCCTCATTCGTGTGCATAAAGGCCATATTCTTACTTTCTAAAACCTCAAAGAAACGCTCCCAGGAGACATCCCTGGTCGTGTTACGATTCTCACTAAGCAATCCCTCGTCTTTTACTCCGGGGAAATCGATCCTTAATCCTACATTGTCCCCACCTACTTCCGGATCTTCGATTATCGCTGGTTTTCCGTCAAGGGACTCTGCCCATTTTTGTATTTCTTTGTGATCTTTTGCCACCATCCAAAATTGTTCCATGAACTCATCATAGCAACAAAAGTTACACAAATAAATATATTCGCTTGAAATATATTCTTCGCATTAAACTAAGTGATAAACTCTCTCTTGTCTTACTTTCTCAAACATTACCAGAGCACTGGCAACACTTACATTTAGCGAAGCTACCCCACTAA
>CAZYOB010000021.1:989-15396 GCA_964648275.1 uncultured Pseudomonadales bacterium | reverse complement strand
AATCCTTGTCTGGAGTCGGTTTCTTAGCCTTAATTATTTACGGTCTAAAAAAGCTAAGGATCTCATATCTCGTTTATGTGGCTCTTTCCTTCTTTCTTCCGACATTTACAGGTACTTTCTCCAGCATGCCCAGATATGTTATGGTTTTATTCCCCCTCTTCGCACTTTTTGCCACGGTCCTCGAGAAAGCGCCAAAACAATTATACAAAGCTTACTTTATTATTTCCTCAATTCTTGCCATTATCACCATTGCTCTATTTACCCGAGGTTATTTCATCGGCTAGGATTTTTCAAAAGAAAACTTATCATATTTCAAAATTAATAACTTCCAAATTGTAGTACTGGAAGTTGCGGTATCATGCTAATATATTAAAAGCTGTCAAGAGAGTTCCTAAAAGGAGCCGGCAACCGAGCCCAATACCACTTGAGTCGCGGTGCCACTTACGACAAGCCTCTATTACAAATTAAGAGGAAAAATCATGAACTATTCTCTTTTCTCATCTGAATCCGTTTGTGCCGGACATCCGGACAAAATCTGTGATCAGGTATCCGACTCTGTGTTGGATAAAGCATTATCACTCTATCCCAAGTCCCGTGTTGCCTGTGAAACCTTGGTGACCACCAACAAACTTGTCTTAGCTGGGGAAATAACCTGTCCTAAAGAGATCGATTACGAAGCGATCGCTCGGGGAGTCATCAAAGATTTGGGATTCACCAATAAAGAATATAATTTCGGTCCTGAGACTGATATCGAAGTGTACATCCACAGCCAATCTCCCGACATCGCTATGGGAGTTGATGATGGGGGAGCCGGAGATCAGGGGATGATGTTTGGTTATGCAGCTAACGAAACTACAAATCTCATGCCGTTACCCATTACTCTCGCACATGAGTTATCCAAGGCAATGGATGATCTTGCCAGGAAAGAACTTCCTTTTTTACGACCAGATGGTAAATCTCAGGTGACCGTTAAATACGACTCAAACGGAAAACCTGTATCGGTGGAAAATGTAGTTCTGGCCAAGCCTCATGACCCTCTCACCAAAAAAGCTGACGTTGCCGAAATGCTCTACAGGCTGGCTGTTCTTCCTACTCTGGAGAAATACAAGATGAGCGCCATTAAGCCATCTCAGCTACTTTTTAACGGAACCGATAATTGGGAGATCGGAGGTCCTGCGTCTGACACGGGAGTAACAGGAAGGAAGATAGTTGTTGATACATATGGAGGTATGGGCAGGATTGGTGGTGGCTGTTTTTCGGGAAAAGATCCGACTAAGGTTGACCGCTCTGCAGCATACGCTGCTCGCTACATTGCCAAGAATATTGTTAATGCCGGACTTGCGGATCGATGCGAAGTTCAACTGGCTTACGCCATTGGATATAAAGATCCAGTTGGTAAAGCCGTAGATACCTTTGGCACCACCAAGAAACCCCAAAACGTCATTGATGACTTTGCTTGGAACTTACTGGAACTATCGGTAGGTGGAATTCTGGAAAAATTGAATCTCCTTAGACCTATCTACTCCTCAAGTGCCAGGTATGGCCATTTTGGTCGTCCTGAATTCCCCTGGGAGCAATTGGTCTAGTTCCTTTTTAGTACCACCACTCCGAAGTCTTTGCTACAAGTATATTGAGCTGAGACTTCGGAATCCCCGAATATCGTTAACTCTTCGAAGCCCGTCTTCCTATGCTCATAACTCGAGCTGTCGACAACGACCGCCATTTTAGTTGCTGCAGTCGGTTCTCTTTCAATGTATCTAACCTGACAACCGGCTTTCTTCATTAAATAACGGAACTCGTATCCCACGTGGAATGGACTCACTCCCGATTGCACGGAAACAAATAATGGGTCGGCTTCTGATGAACATATCTTTTCAAAACAATTACTCATTTCTTCAATTGGTCTTCTTGCTGGGGAAAAGTATTTGTCGGTCTGTGAGGGATTAAGCCAGACAATTTCAAGCAACAACAATACTGATAGAAAGATTTTGGTCGGCAGCTGGGATATAAGAAAAAATAACAAAACGGCAAACCCGAATGCATAATGGGAATGAAATGCCATCTTGGATGCAATCGTAATAGCAACGAACAGTATCATTAATAAGCCGACCATTTTGGTAAGCGAGTCGTTCTTGAGCAGCATCTTCTGTATGGCAAAAAATCCCAGCCCCAGAAATAATAAGACATTTGCCCACCACCCTGACAATCCGCCAGAAAACTTAATCAACATATTGAGATTGTCAATTCTGGTAAATTGTTCCGTTCCGATCCAATTACCGCTCAAAGTACTTTTTGTGATCAGGAAGTCATGCCGCACTTCAAACGCAATTGTAGGTAGGTTGAAAAACAGTATGGCCATTATCAAGGCAATTAAAACAAGAAATCTTTTCTCTTTAAAAAATATCGCCACATAAATCAGGCAAGCAACAGCCAACGCACCAACCGGGAAATGAAGCGATACAGCCAAAGACATTGAGAGGGCGAACATCCAAAGTCGTTTGTAAGTGAATTTTTCTTTTAACAAATAGAGAGAAATTATTCCGATTGTTATCAATGGGGGAAGAAAGGATGGATTCCAAACCTCTCTAGTTTGCGAAACAAATATTGGATGGATTGACGAAAGTGCAAAGACGATTAACGACACCCATTGAAGATCTGGTCTTTTCCTCAGTACCCACAACCCAATCAATAGAGACACGATCCAGAAAACCGCCACAGTTATATTGGCGCTGATAGGATCGCCGTTCATAATTAAAAATGCCGGATATAGCATGTAAAAATAGACAGCACTTTGGTTTATCGGCATGGCACTTGTTTGCGGGCCAAGTAGGGGGGGCTTACCGCTCTCTCTCCAATCCCAGAGAACTAACATGTCTCTTCCCGGATCCCCGGTAAAGTCAAATGAAGTTCCGATAAAATTAAATCTCAACCATAAAAAAAGCAAGATAGAAATCCCAGCCATGAGAAAGACCCAATATTTGAGGATAAACTTCATGCCCTAATTGTATACAATTAACAAGATGGATAGAATTTTACGTGCAGTAAGTACTAAGACAGCCAGGACAACCGCCATTTACTATGTTTCAAGCTTCGGCCTGAATATTCTTCGCTATTTTTTCCATCTCATTCTCATGAAATTTCTCGCTCCAAGTGCATATGGTGAGTTTCTGTCATACCTCTCTCTCCAGTATCTTCTCGGGATTCCTATGGGAACCATAGCAACTTTATCTGTCAAAACGATCTCTGAGTTTTACGGCAAAAATGATCGATATTCTCTTAACGCCTTCTTCTATTACATCATCCGTCTGACGCTACCGATTTCAACCATTCTCGCTCTCGCTCTGGTGCTTCTGGCACCATTCCTTGCCAGTATATTTAAAGCCTCTCCTGTAGCCTTTGTTGTTCTCGGTATCAGTGTTCTTATCTCATTATTTTCGACTGTCATCTCTTCATATATCTCAGGGTTCCAGAAATTCATTTTTCAAACTGTCCTCGGATTTATCGGTATGGCAGTATCTTTATTTCTCGCTGTCATTTTAATCAAATTCGGTTATGGAGCTACGGGGGCGGTCATAGCGCAGCTCCTCGCTGGAATTCTGGTGACTCTGATTTCTTTTTTAAAGATAAGACCCTCAATAATTCCTGCAGTCACCAAGGTCAAGAAGTTCACACTCGATATAAAAAGCCTAACAGGATACTCGCTGTTTTATTCCATTGGAACTCTCTCCTTAGTTTCAACAGACATCCTTACCGTCAGATTTCTCCTTAGCCCAACTGATTCCGGACTATATTCTGCACTCTCGATCCTTGGCAGAATGATTCTCTTTGGACTCACGCCGCTCATAGGTATTGTTTTGCCTATTGCTACTCACCGTCATGCGTCATCTGGCAGTGCCAAATCGGTATTTCTAAAAATTGGTGCTGTCCTGACCGTGCTGGGTTTGATCGGATCTGGACTTTTTAGCCTCTTCCCGACCCTATTCATTCGATATCTTTCAGGGTCCTCGTATATCTCAGCAGCTCCACTATTACCTTTCTTTGCCTTCTCAATGTTCTTTTTTGCTCTCTCGCAGTTTATCGTCTCTTATCTCATGGCCACCGGCCGCCCAAAAGCCACCATCCTCCTTATTGTTGCTTCAGTCGCACAACCGGTTCTCTTTGCCATGGTCGGATTCTCTATCTCACATGTCGTTATGGTTAATTTCTTCTTACATGCCACCTTACTCATCTCATTGGTGTTTACCTACTTCCATCTGTCGTACCCTGACTAGTGTAAAATTTCAGTAGTGAAGCACTTGATCAAAATAGGTATATTTTCTCTCCTTCTGGGATTAATCGTCTATTTTTTGATACTCCGACAACGAACACAAAATACAGTAGTTGATTCAAATAAACTCTCCGTATATACATCGATCTACCCACTAACCTTTTTTGCTCAAGAAATCGGTGGTGATAAAGTTTTGGTCACTACCATTACGCCTCCCGGGGTCGAACCTCATGAATACGATCCCAATCCAGGAGACCTGGCAAATATATATAAAGCTGAGCTTCTCATTCTTAATGGGGCAAATATGGAACCTTGGGCAGATAAAGCAAAAGCCGATATTGAATCAAAAGGGATTCATGTTGTTACCTCTTCGGACGGGATAGATCTTCTCCGAAAAGACGGTCAGCCTGACCCTCATTTCTGGCTCGATCCGGTGTCTGCCCAACGCATAGTGTTAAACATTATGAGTGGATTAATTAAAACAAATCCTGAGAATGAATCCTATTTCAGAGCCAACGCGGACAAATTAATTGTTAAATTAATTGATCTCGACAATAAATTTCGCCAAAGCCTCTTTAACTGCAAACAAAATACAGTCATTGCCTCCCACAGTGTCTTTGGCTATCTCGAATCTAGATACAAGTTCAAACAAGACACTCTGGCTGGTCTAAGTCCTGATGAAGAACCTTCCTCACAGAGAATTGCTGAAATTGTAGCCACCATAAAACAAAAGAATATAAAGTACGTTCTTACGGAAACCCTTTTAAGTCCAAAACTTGCCGAAACCCTATCCAGAGAAACCGGAGTCATTGTCCAGGTATTTAACCCACTCGAAAGTCTGTCTCAGGGCGATTTAGACAAAGGGGAGAACTACTTTACTATTCAAGAAACTAATCGTCAGATATTAGTAGCAGCACTTCAATGCACAACGAACTAGAACACAAAGACCATCCTCTCGTCTGTCTCCATGAGATAAGTTTTGGGTACGGAGAGCAAGCGGTGCTGGAAGATATCGATCTTCATGTTGAAAAGGGAGAGTACCTCGGTTTGCTTGGACCCAACGGTTCGGGAAAATCCACACTCCTAAAAATTATTCTCGGACTATTAACCCCGGAAAAAGGGAAGGTAGAACTTTTTGGAAAACCAATAAACAAATTCTCCAATTGGCACAAGATTGGCTACATTCCCCAAAAAGCCACTCAAATAGAAAACAGATTTCCGATTACCGTCAAAGAGGTGGTTAGCATAAATGCCAAGTCACAGACCAAAGTCGCCGAGGCACTGGAGAGAGTCGGTATGTTGAGTTTCTCAAGTAATCTGGTCCATGAACTTAGCGGCGGTCAGCAACAAAGAGTCTTCATAGCCAAAGCCTTGGCAGGTGACCCCCAACTCCTCCTTCTAGATGAACCGACAGTAGGTATTGATGCTAATTCACAAAAAGATTTTTATTCCCTCCTCGACACTCTACATAAGTCGGGGCTTACGATTGTTTTGGTATCCCACGATACGGAAGATATTGTCAGAGAGGTCAATCGAATAGTCTGTGTTAATAAAAGATTGGTTTGCCATGTCACTCCCAAGGAGTTCGTCGCCGGTAACTACTACGACAAACTTTATGGAGAAGACAGAAAAACTATCATTCATCGTCACTCACATGCTTGAAATCTTTACATACTCATTTATGGTCCGCGCCTTTATCGCAGGGATCGTCATCGGTTGCATCGCCCCTTTGATCGGCACTTTCCTTGTCGCCCGTCGCTTCTCACTAATTGCAGATACTCTTGGTCACATCTCGCTCGCGGGTATCGCTATTGGTTTGCTTTTGAATATTAATCCCATCATCACCGCCCTTATAGCCTCGATACTGGTTGCCATTCTGGTTGATAGGATCAGACACAACAAATACATCTCGGGAGAAACTGCCCTGGCGATGCTTCTTTCCGGAGGACTTGCCCTGGCCATAGTTCTAATTGGTCTCGCTCGGGGATTCAATGTAGATCTTTTCTCTTATTTATTCGGGTCCATTACTACGGTCACCGATACTGATCTTCTCTTCATCATTCCACTTGGTATTTTGGTTGTAATCACGGTAGCAGTCTTCTACAAACAATTCCTCTCCATCGCCTTTGATGAGGAAGGTGCACAAGTATCGGGGGTTAAGGTTAATTTTCTGAATATTCTCCTCATGGTTCTCACTGCAGTGGCGGTTTCACTATCCATCCGTATTATCGGTTCACTGCTTATCGGCGCTTTGCTGGTAATCCCTGTGACCACAGCCTCGCAAGTTGCCAGAAGTTTTAAACAAAGTCTTATTCTTTCAATATTTTTTAGTTTGATTTCGGTCATCGCCGGACTCTTCGCCAGCTTCTATCTCAACCTACCCGCAGGGGGAGCAATCGTCCTGATTTCTCTCATAATCTTCTCCTTCGTTTATCTGGTAAAAAATACATAAATGGGATCGTTTAGGTGTTAAAATTACTCTCATGAGTACAAGCTATTACACAGGAGAATCCATATTCTCATCGGGGGCAGTTCTTCTTAATCGGGATGACCAAAAGGTATATTTGGTGTTTAAGAATTCTACCGGTGAATGGTTACTTCCCAAAGGACATATGGAGAAAGGGGAGACCATAGAAGAATCGGCCAAGAGAGAGATATTCGAAGAAACCGGATATAAGGCTGAAGTCAAAGATCTTCTTTCGGTCCAAGTCAGACAGGATATATTAGAGCCGTCAAAGAATAAGATAATTTTTTGGTTCTTGGCCTTACTCATTGATAGAGAACAGGCAAAGAACACTCAAATGGAAGACGAAAGCTTTTCCGGTGAATGGAAATCCAAAGAGGAAGCCGTTCAGATGTTGAAATGGGATGAGGACAAAAAACTCACAGAAAAAGCCTTCACTCTAATTTAGAGAGCATGTAAAAAATTCTAATTGATAAGATCGGAGTCACTCACAAGAAGAAATATCTAAGGTATTTTTTGGCTATGGCCTTACATCAATACTTGGCATAGAGCTACCTTTAACGCCATAACATACCGACTTCGCCACGCACTGACTACAAACAGATAGTTCGGTGTTTAAGTGACCACAAATGGAAATAGTTTCGCTTAGTGTGTCGGCCGAGTGAACGAAGTTGTGCCATTTTTCAAACGGAATTCCCAGTCTGGGCGACTCTCTGGAAAGAGTACCTCTTACCCCGGTCGTCATATACTTGCCCTTCATCCTTTTAGCGGCTTCATATATTTGCTCGTTCCCGTGGAAAATAAAGTGTTCCGTTGGGTTTTCTGCCAAAAATCGCTTAAAGGCTTCTGGGATATTTTCTTCTGGGTAAATTAGGTTAACTTGTTCAGGGGACAAGAGAGTGACCAGGTGGACAGTTCTTTGTGCTCCTGTCACTGCTTCAAACAACTCGATCTGACTTTTTATGTAATCCGGAAAATACTCCCTGCCTTCCGGCTTGATCATTATGTGCTCTGGATATCTCTCTACCATTAGATGTGATTATTATAATAGGTTTCAAATTTCGTGGCCTCGATCACATTAGCAAGGTTCAAGAAGAAGCCTGTTTCATCAAACTCGGACAAATTTCTGGTCAGTAGGCCACAGCATAGCATGGCAGAACCCAGGGTATCCAACCAGTCATCATCAGTTGATATGCCTTTACCATTAAGGAAATCTCTCATTGGCAATACCACACCTTCCATCTTCGTCTTTAGCAGGAACTTACTTAAACTGTCGAATTTATAATCATGCTCAATTATCAAGCGATCTCCGTCCACCTTTACTTCAATGTGGAAATCTTGTTTTGGTAATTTGTCGACATAGAATATATTGAAAGAGCAATCATTGTAGATCGCCTTTGCCATGTCAAGGTATGGGGAGTGAAAGCCAGAGAACTCATAATCGATATAAAGATAATCATCCGGATTACCGGAAGACATGATGTTGCCGGAATGAGCGTCCCCCAGTCCACAGATCATTAGCTTTTCATTCAGGTACTCAGGAAAAAGGTCACTTCTTGCTTTATCAACACTGTCTCTGATCGATCTGTAAGTCACCCCGTTTATCACTATTGTCATTCCCATCAGCTCCTCAAAGCCGACCTTTATCCCGTTTGTTTCAAATGTGAAATCATTGTAGAACTTGCTCAGCCTATCTCCCATTAATCTTCCATAGAATAAGTCGTGGATCCTAGAGGTGTATAACTCTTCTTTTTTTACTACTCCTTTATGGATATCAGTTGCCGACAATAGGTAGGCATTTAGACTATCCTCCGCCTTTCTAAGTTCGGTTTCCATATAGTTTTTCATCAGATCATCGGTGACTAGGTCCAATCTCTTTCTCGCGGTGATATCCCCATCGAACCATTTATAAGCGATCATGTTCTTTCCGGGGTCGGTAAATATAGGCTCTTGAAGTCTTCCGTAGTACGCCGAAGCCGTTGTGAATCCGTATATTTCTCCTCTGAAACGGAACTCATTCAGCATTTCTTTAAAGAAAACATTTTCTCCATTGGACAGTACCGCCACTCCGTATTTAGAATTTGATGAAAAAGGACCGGAAGTGGTTATATATCTCAACTCCGATATTTCTTCGTCCATTTTTTTGGCTATACGGAGAGGCGAATGAGTCTTCGGGATGATGGGGGACGCGATTTGAACGTAATATTCTTTCTTGTCAGGTCTTTTCGATTTTTCATCGCTGCCTTCAATGTCTCCGAAGGCAGAATTTGCATAGTCATTAAATTCCTTAATAAATTCTGCTGGAAACCTTTCTCTCCTGACCATCATTTTGGTCCAATCGTCAGGCATATTTCCGTTATGACCTTTATATTTTCTGGCCACCTTTTTTATAAGTAACTTTTTCAGGTTTCCGATTATATCTTTTTCATCATGGACTGCTTTCCCAGAGAGAAGTACATCCGCTATTACTCCCAGTGAATATATTCCGTTGAGCTCGAACAGATCGGGATCTCCGAGTATTGTCAGCCCGCTTGGGGTTTTCTGGTTTATCACTCCCAAATAAAAATTGGATCCGTCGATGGTCTTTTTGGCATAAAATCTCTTGTCCTTCTTTGAGAGCACATTAATTCTTCCCGGTTCATTTTCTGAGAAGATCCTTTCTGCATACCCCTGCTCAATCATCTTGATCGAGATTTTTTGCTCGTACTCATTTATCCCCGAATATCTAATGGCGTCGGCGTATCCTTGGAAAAGGGGGCTAAGGTCAGCTTCCGAAAAGTGGATCTCCGGCTTTGTGATCTTTAATATCCTATCAATATCTCCCTGGCGGTTCTTAACAAGATCCAGAAATTTCTCCTTACCTTTGACTACTAGCAGTAGGTCGATATCACGTATCTCGTCAAAAGATTCGAAGGCGTCTTGCTTGTATGAATATGAACCACCGGCTATGATCGCCACCTCATATCCCAAGTCACTAAATTCTTTTCCGAGAGTAGGAAGGAAATCACCGTTGATCATTAAAAGGATGGGTTAAAGTCTCTTGTATCTTGTCTGTCCGTCCTCTCATTATAACAATCTCACATAAGGAATTCGGCTTCATTTTTTAGGTAATAGACCCTGGTTATCGTCCGCAACCTAACTATTCGGGGACAGTGAACTTGTATTTTCTAAATTCGCTTGCCTCTTCCTTGTTAACAAACAAAAAGTACATATCGTCGGTTCCCTGGTCGTAATAAATGAAAAGTTTACCCAACTTTAATAGATGTTTATTTATTGATGCCATCATTCTGAGAATCGACTCCCCGGGTTCTCCTCCGAAATCATACTTCTCCTCGTTAATTAATACTTGTTCAATCCAGTTGCCGGCTTCTTGTTTTTCACCCAACGTCTTTATATCAAGTCCGGTGGATAACATCTCAATATTCGCCACCACGTCCTCAGCGGTAAATCTCCAATCGACCATAGTCCCTTTACTATTCCCAACTGCGTAGTTTATTAGTTGCCAAATCAATTTGTCATCGACATGACTCTCTACTCCCTGACTCCATATATTTTCGGCCGAATCCAAGTCTGTATTTGAACCGATAAATTCACTCCTTTCCTTCTCCAACTCTTTTTCCAGAGACTCTATGTCCATCTTTTTCAAAAAATCAGCCTGTGTATCCTCAGTCAAGCCGGCCCTTTTTGCCAAGTCAAAAATCACCTGCGCTCTTGAATTGATCGATTTATCCATAAAACATATTATAATCGTGTCTAGCTAAAAGCTATAAGTACCTTGAAAACTTAAGGTTAAAGGAGGAACCATGTCCCAATGTTGTGGAAAAGTTCCCTCTCCGGATGACGCCAAAGATATTCGCCGATCCATCGAAGGACATCAAAGTAAATACCAAGGTGAGCTGGGTGAACAGGCCGTCTCCGAATTTGTCACTAATGAACTTGACCTTAACGCCGAATTCTTTGACCAAAAGAGGCACGGATTCGATGGTGTATTCCGTAACGGACTAGGAAAGCTTGTCTTGGTTGAGTCAAAACTCACTCAAGCTTCCGGCCTTTCTTCTCTCGGCCAAACTCGGCATGGACGGGAAGGTTCCGTCGAATGGGTAGAGCATGTTGCCACACTAATGACTGACCCCACATCGACCCTTTGGTCACCTGACAACGCTAAGATCGGTGAAGAAATTCTTTCAGTCGGTCCAGAGAATGTTGACTTTCTTGTTGTCCATATCAACCCGGAAACCCTCGTCACAGATGTCACCAAACTTCGCTAAAAGGAGGCAAAATGGTCTCATATTCCGATATAAGTAAGGGTTTAAACGTTTACGAAAAACACGTCGCCGATTATGACAAGAACTTCCGTCAAAGGAATAAATTACCCAAAAATTATGATTGGCGACCTTACCGTTGGTGTTCTCGCGATATCGTATTTTCTCTTCTTGTAGTCAAGCACAACCGCCAGGGGAACTATCTCGAGGTTGATGTTTGCCTCGTTACCAATCCTCCGCAATACATCGACCACAGTGGTGCCAGGGTCGCTCTCGGCTTTCTGCTTTCCGAAGCCTACAAATGCGGTGGGTCAATGGAAATTGTCTTCACCGGCAATGTAGAGGGAGGTAGGGTCCCGGGATATATCTGTGACCTTGCTCTTGACTACGACATCCATTTAAAGCATGTATTTGAAGGTCACATAACACCCTACGAGGCACGTCAACTATATTTAGAGCTCGTCGGCTTCAGTCAGGAAACTAAAGCTCGGATCATGAAACTGTCCGTTGATGGGGAACTAACCCCTGAAAGAGCTTGTTTCGTCGTTTTGGGTGGAGTTTGGACGGTAGCTGAAGCGGAAATGATCATTCAAAGCTGCGACCAGCCAGAAAGGATTCTCACTTCAATGTCCCGTCCGGAAGACCGTCATTTATATCTCAATGACTTGCTCATTACCAGATCGGTGGTTCTCGGAGGGGCGCTCGACAGGAAACTACTCAAGACGGAACTGACGGAAAATGGCCAAATAATCGAGTCTGAGGACGATGAGGCCCCTTTGTTTATCGACTTCGATCCTTTATATATGGCCAAGATTTACAGAGCAGAGACTGATTTACTCATTCCCTGGCTCCGCAACGCCAAACAGGTTCTTAAGACCGGTCAGTCTCTGGTAGTTTTGGTCAGGGCACGCTCGGATTCCGAGATACGCCACTATTTCCTCAACGATCTCAAAAGTCTTAAAGCCCTGATTCATAAATATCATCTTGCCGATCTTCAAACAATGATTTGTTTCCTGACGACTAGAGATTTTGAAGATATTCCCGAAGTCCAACAGCAACAAATTACTTCACTGTTGGAACAAAACGGAGTCTATCTGATGATCTCACCGGATAGCTTATCCAGTCTGAATAAGGAAGCAATCCGACGTCTTGAAACGGGGAGGTTGATAAGACAATGATAAAGACCAACGTCTGGCTGATAGCCTTTCCCGACGAAGAATGTCGCATAGAGAGAGTTGACCTCAAAATTCTCATGCAGAGAGCTCTTCGTATCGAAGTCAGAATGGAAAAGGGGGTTAACCTGGAACAGGAGCAGGGCAGATATCACACTCTGTGCGACCGGATTGAATATTACGGTCACTTGATTGCCATAAGTGATAATGCTGTAGTTCACAATTTGGGTGCCAACTACCTAGCCTCACTCATACCACTGCAAAAGTCATTTCCGGAAGCGGTCAAGAAATCTAGATTGATGGCAAGTTTCAGTCCATCTGAATTACTTGGTAGGCAATTGGAGCAACTTCTGGATTTAGTCTCAACTGCCGGTCTCGATTTATGCCGGGAGTTGATGCCAAAAATCCAATTTTATCAACAGGCAGTTAAAAATGGCTGGAACATCATCGAGCTTCAGGAAGTGATCAGTGACTACGAGTCGGTTTCCGAAATTAATGCCCCGGATAACCTTAGGGATGAATTTTTATCTCTACATGTTCGGGACGATATTACGACAGGTGCCGATGCCAACCCTTATGTTGGACTCCGGAATCAAATCCGCGCTGTCGTTGGATCAATTACTCGAGGTGAGCCCGCTGCAGTTAATTTCAGTGACCTGGGGCATCATGTCATAGCCGAGATTCTCAACGAGATGGTGTATTCCAAGGGAACGAAGATAAGTGTCCCCATCACCTATGCCGATGGTTCACAAGCTTCTCCATTCCCACTATTTTGCCTTAGACCCCGGCAAATTGAGTCAGTCAGGTTTGCCTTCAAAGACGAGCCGTTGATAAAAGTCGGCATGATGAGCCAACGCCACCCGGAGCTTGATCCTACTGTGAAGATATATATCTTCCGAAACCAAGAAATCTCCATTGGGAAACCGGCCGGGGAAATTGATGAGACCGCTTATCGTAAAGCCAAAGAACTGTTCGCTAAGAGCCGTTCTGAAGGTAAATACAGAATAGCGTTCTATCAAACCGGCTTTCAGCCCGCCATTGTGGGCTTCTACCGAGCACTCACTGAAGAGCTGATACAGAGGTCATACTCCCTGCCTTCTCTTCAAGTTACCCCGTACTATTTCCTGGGGGAAAACTACAAAGAAGGCAAGACCTGGGTTTAACCTAAAGTTACGATATCCGAGAGAAGAGAACTAGCAATAGTTTTCAACTCTCGGATTTTTTATTTTTATTCTCCAGCAATCTCAGCTTATTTTTTAACAGTTCAATGTTGCGATAGAAATATTGTTTGTCGGTATCTCTTATTCCTTCATCAATTAGCTCTAAAGTGGAATACGTATCTAATTTAGATGATAATTTCCAAAGTTCCTGCAAGATTATCAGTATTTCAATAAATCTGCCTGCCTCTTCACCAAAGAAAATTTCGGTATATGATTCCTCACTAAACAGATCACCATTACTACCTCTTTCGGTGAGAAGAATTTTCTGACATTCATTCCCGACAGATTCAACTAAATCCGTTGTATTCTTATTATCTTTAAATTGTTTATCCCAAAAATTAGTTACCCGGTCTGACAGCCGATCTATATTTCTCTGAAACAATGGATCTGCTGGAGAACAATGCAATCTATGGTTTTTGTCAAGTTCGATAATCATAAAAAAAGGATGTTAAGAAATCTTAACATCCTTATGCAACTATCCGTTATCGTGTCTTCGCTCCCCGGTTCTTGGGTTCTCAACGCCCGTTTGTCCTTCTCTCTGATGTTCCGGGTCGTAAAAGCGGTGAGTTCCCCTGTCAGGCCCTTCCACAATTTCTAAGTTTATCTGCCCATCTTTATCTGTCCAAGTCTTTATATGGTTCCCCTTATCGGTAAACCATTCCTTACTGCTCACTATTTTTTCAACAGGGTCTTTAAATGGATTAGGACTATCGGAGATACTTAGATCGGGGATAGACTCCAGTACTTTTAATAGTATTGTAATCAGGATGTAATCTGTATCACTGGGAGTAGGTACCTTTCCGCAGCATTGGGACAATTCAGCCTCCTTATTATTTAAACGGGCGATTTTTATGAGATTCTATCAGTTTTTTCGATCAGAAAAAAGCGTAGTGGTAAAATCCAACCATATCCGAACTCGGATCGTTCTTTAACAACAACGCAAAAAAGGAGGACAGATGGCGCGAACCACTGTTGAATATAAAGTCAAATGCAAGCGTTGCCAGTGTGATATTGGCTATTCC
>CAZYOB010000021.1:0-979 GCA_964648275.1 uncultured Pseudomonadales bacterium | reverse complement strand
GAAAAAATTAAGGAATATGGTCAATCACGGCCGGAATACTGCGAAGAATGTCGCAAAATCTTAATTCTGGAAAAAATGACTATGGGAGCGGCCTATTTTTCTGTCCAGGCACTCCCTGGAGAAGATCTGTCTATCGCCATTCCCGGAGAACTGGGTATGGTCTACCATCCTCAGCGACCTCACGTAAAGGTCGAGACCCCCTCCACCTTTGATGAATCTATGTTTGGAGCTACTCCGGATAAGATCGTAGAGATCTATCAGTGGCTCAAAGATAGGCACCACCAGGTAGTCGTCGTTATCGGTGAAACCGGATCTGGAAAATCAACCGCCCTACCGTATTGGCTGATTTTTCCGCCGAAAGGAGTTCCGGATGATTTCTTCATTCGTGAAGGACAGATCCTGATCACCCAACCTCGTATCGTCGCCACTACCTCCATCGCAGAGTACATGGGCGTCTTACTTGGCTCTTCAGTCGGCAAGGGATTTGATATCGGCTACCGGTACAGCAAAGATCGCAATGCCGATCGTTTTAACGCAGCCTTCCTGGCTACCGATGGCAGTTTGATTAACATGATCAAGAATGGTCAGTTAAATGACCTCAGTGTGATCATGATCGATGAAGCTCACGAACGATCACTCAACATCGATATCATTCTCAGACTGCTAAAAGACCAGTTACCTCTTCATCCACATCTCAAATTACTCATTGTCAGTGCCACCATCAACAAGGACTTGTTTCTGAATTACTTCGGCGCTGACACGGCTTCTATTGTTGAATTTGAAGCCAAGAGGAAGTTTGATTACAAGGTCAATTTCGAAGCGGAGACCCCGCTTCCGTATGGGACTCCGCGTGAATTAAGAGACTTGCTTGTTTTAAGTTTGGTTAATAAGGTTTCCTGGCTTCTGACAGAGCAGATAGAAGGTCGCAAGACCAAAGGACATATCCTGGCCTTTTTGCACGGCGTCAAGCCAATCGAAG
>CAZYOB010000020.1:0-16691 GCA_964648275.1 uncultured Pseudomonadales bacterium | reverse complement strand
AAAAGGGGATTAACCGTCCACTTCTGGGAATTCCGGTCGCAGTAAAAGACAACTTCCTCATTCCGGGAATGCCGACCACAGCCAGCTCACATATTCTCGAAGGCTTCATGCCCCAGTACGAATCTACGGTAACCAAGAAACTTAGAACAGCTGGAGCCATTATCCTTGGAAAAACCAATATGGACGCTTTTGCTCATGGTTCCAGTACAGAGACCAGCGACTATGGACCGACACTGAATCCTTGGAACCCTGAACATCTTCCCGGCGGCTCGTCCGGAGGTTCGGCGGCCGCCATCGCGGCTCAACTGGCCACAGTCAGCATCGGCTCGGAAACCGCCGGCTCCATCCGTCAACCTTCCGCCTGGTGTGGCACCACTGGTTTCAAACCCACCTATGGACGGGTAAGTCGTTACGGAGTTGTCGCAATGGGGAGTTCGCTTGACTCACCCGGACCCATTGGCAGATCGGTACGTGATTGCGCTCTGGTGACCAACGTCATTTCTGGCCAGGATCAATACGATGCCACTACCTCACCCAAGGAGGTTGAGGAATACACTAAAGACCTGGGCAAGGATACGCTCAAGGGAATGAAGATCGCCCTCATTAAGGAATACCTCTTACCAGACCTCAGACAAGATGTTAAGGAAGCCATGCTTAACGCTGCTAATAAACTCAGAGAACTTGGTGCTGTTGTCGACGAAGTCTCCCTCATGGATCCGAAATACGCCATCGGTGTCTACACTGTAATCCAGAGATCGGAAGTCAGCTCCAACCTTGCCCGATACGATGGCATCCGTTTTGGTCACGAAAGAGACCGCTTTAATGATGAAAATAAACGACGTATTATGCTCGGTACATACACTCTCTCAGCCGGATACTACGATGCCTACTACAAAAAGGCTCAGGCGGTCCGCACCAAGATCATCAACGAATTAGACAAAATATTTAAAAACTACGACGCCTGTATTGGCCTTGTTTCACCAGGACCGGCATTAAAAGTCGGCGCCAGCAAAAATCAACCTATGTTCGGTGAAATGGAAGATGTATTGGTCGAGCAGAGTTCGATTGCCGGTCTTACCTCAACCGGGGTTCCCTGTGGATTTGTTGACGGACTACCCTTGGGACTACAGATTACCTGCGCTCAGTTCAACGAAGCTAAGGCGCTCTCGATTGCCGACTGTTACCAAAGGAATACTAACTTTCAGTTATTTCCCAACCTTGAAGAAAACCTATGAAATACTCACCCCTCATCGGTCTTGAAGTCCATGCAGAGCTTAACACCGCCTCAAAAATGTTTTGTTCTTGCCCGGCAGATCATTTTGGCAAAACTCCTAACTCTCAGACATGTCCTGTTTGCTTGGGACTGCCCGGCGCTCTTCCCATTCCCAATAAAAAGGCCATCGAAAGCTGCATTAAGATTGGCTTGGCTCTTAACTGCTTAATAAACAGATTAAGTAAGTTCGATCGCAAGCAATATTTTTACCCTGATCTCCCCAAAGGTTACCAAATCAGTCAGTACGACCAACCATTTTGCTCGGAAGGATCCATTGCCCTCGAATCCGGAAAAATCATTGGCATTGAAAGGGTTCATCAGGAAGAAGATACTGGGAAACTCCAACACACCGTATTAAACGGAGAGAAAGTATCCCTTGTTGATTACAACCGTTCCGGGGTCCCTCTGGTAGAGATCGTCTCCAAACCGGATATGGAATCGAGTAACGAGGCCAAAGAGTTCCTGAAAAAGATCCATGAACTTGTCAGGGCTTTAGATGTTTCCAACGCCGATATGGAAAAAGGCGAGATGCGCCTTGAACCAACGGTCAATGTCAGAATAGAGAAAAATGATGGCTCAATCCATTACACACCACTGGTAGAAGTAAAGAACATTAACTCCTTCAGTTTTGCCTCTTCGGCCATAGATTTTGAAATCAAAAGACAAATTGAAGAATTCGAAAAGACCGGGATTGAAAAAAGTGATACCAACAAAACTACCCGCGGATATGACTCGGTTAAGAAAATTACTTTTCTTCAACGCACTAAGGAAGAAGCGAAAGACTACCGCTATTTCCCGGAACCCGATATTCCCCCTTTCATTCTCGAAGAAGACTATATTTCGAAGATACGTCAGGAACTACCTCTTCTGCCGGACCAGGAGATCTCCGCTCTTGTCGCCGAAGGCGTAGAGCTCAAGTATGCCAAGATCCTTTATGCCAACAAAGTTTCGCTTCTTGCCTACAACCGCCACAAGGAAGAATCTGGAATCGATAAATCCAGACTTGCTAGCCTCATTGCCAACAAAAAGATTGATATTAGTCTAGATATTGCTTCTCAATATAATAAATTAGGCCAAGTGGGTGTTACCGATAAAACTGAACTGGAGGCTTTAGTTAGGAAGATCCTTGACGCCAATCCGGAAGTAGTTCAGGAATACAAGAAAGGCAAGACCAACGTGGCAGGGTTCTTTGTCGGTCAGGCAATGAAAGAGACTCAAGGAAAGGCTGACCCCAAAACACTAAATAGCGTGGTACTTGAAATCTTGAACCACTAGCCCCAAGATAGGTAAGCGATGCCCAACTTTACTCACCTCCATGTCCACACTGAATTCTCTCTCTTAGATGGGTTAAGCAAAAGCGCCAAGCTAATTGCCAAGACAAAAGAATTTGGGCAAACACATCTTGCCATTACTGACCATGGCAACATGTATGGGGCGATCGACTTTTACAAAAAAGCCTTAAAGGAAGAGATCAAGCCAATACTGGGATGTGAAATGTATATCGCCAAGAACTCGCGTTTCGACAGAAACAAATCAGACGCCAACCATCTTATTCTACTTTCTGAAAATTATGAGGGCTATCAAAACCTCATGCGTCTAGTTACCATCGGCCATACGGAAGGTTTTTATTACAAACCTAGAATTGACAAAGAAGTTCTCGCTAAATACTCAAAAGGCCTGATCGCTACTACCGCCTGTCCGGCAGGTCGCATTCAGAAACTGCTTGTGGAAGAAGGTTACGAGGCCGCCAAAAAAGAACTAAAGGAATACGAACAGATATTCGGGCAGGATAATCTCTTCCTAGAAATACAGCGTCATCACTACGACGTTTTTTCCCAAAATCTTTCCGTCCCAGACTCTATCAGGCCGAAACTCATGGAGATGCATCTGAATCAGCAAAAAGGTGAGCAGGGGTTGCTAAAACTTAGCAAGGATCTTGGTTTGCCAATCGTCGCTACCAATGATTCTCACTACGTCAACAGGGAAGACGCAGCTGCTCAGGACGCCCTAGTCTGCGTCCAGTCGGGAAAAATGCTTGAAGACACGAACAGGATGCGCTACATAGATACTCCCGATTTTTATCTTAAAAGTCCCGATGAAATGGAAAGAGAATTTTTGGACATTCCCGAGGCAATAGAAAACTCTCAAAAGATCGCCAACAGATGTGACGTCCAGATCGTCCTCGGACAGTGGTACTTCCCCAAATTGGACTTACCCGAAGGCAAAACTCCGGGTGAAGTTCTCAGACAAAAAGCTTTTGATGGCTGCAAAGAGATTTTCGGATCGGTTTCACCAGAACAGGAACAACGACTAAATTATGAACTTGATGTCATTGACAAGAAAGGCTACTCGCCTTACTTTTTACTTGAATCAGGCATAGTCAATTTTGCCGACAAAAATGGTATATACACCAACACAAGAGGATCAGCTGCCGGTTCATTGGTTTCATATAGCATGGGCATCACGACGGTAGACCCTCTTAGATTCAGGTTGCCGTTCGAGCGTTTCCTTAATCCTTTCCGACCTTCTCCACCCGATATCGACTTGGACGTATCCGATGTGCACCGAGACGAACTGATTCATTATTTGTCAGACACATACGGTAGGGAAAAAGTTGCCCAAATCTGCACCTTCGGAACCATGATGGCCAGGGCAGCCGTCCGCGATATCGGTCGGGTTATGGGCATGCCATACACGAAAGTGGACATGATCAGTAAATCAATTCCCATTGGATCACAAGGCTCCAAAATGACTATTAAGAAAGCCATGGACACCACTCCGGAGCTGAAGAAGATGTACGACGACGACCCTGAAGTAAAGAAATTACTGGATATGGCTCAAAAAGTAGAAGGGAACGCCAGACATATATCCGTCCATGCAGCCGCGGTTATTGTCGGACCGGAGGACTTAGTCAGGTTTACACCGCTTCAGCCCGAAACCGGCGGGGGAGACCGAGTCATCACTCAATACGAAATGCACGCGGCAGAAGATGTCGGCATGATCAAGCTTGATATCCTAGGAATTTCGAACCTTACTATTCTGGCCAATGCAGTCAAGATCGTCGAAGCTATTCACGATGTGAAAATTGATATTAAGAAAGTTCCACTTGATGACAAAGAGACCTTCGAGCTGCTTGCTCGAGGTGAAACAATGGGTGTGTTCCAGCTATCCTCAGGCGGGATGACTAAATATCTGGTAGAACTTCACCCGGAGCGTATTGAAGACGTCATGGCCATGGTGGCGCTCTATCGTCCTGGACCAATGAACTCGATTCCTGACTACATTGCCCGTAAACACGACCCTAAGAAGATCAACTTTTTCGTTCCTGGTCTAGAGAAGATCCTGGATATGTCCTACGGCGTCATTACCTATCAGGATGATGTTCTTTATATGGCCATTCAACTTGCCGGATACAATTGGGAAGAGGCAGACAAATTCAGAAAGGCCATCGGTAAAAAGATTGCCTCTGAGATGGAAGCCCAACACGCCAAATTCGTCGATGGTTGTGTCAATGTTTCAGGCATTCCTCGGGACAAAGCCGAAGAGCTTTTTCATCAGATAGAAACCTTTGCTGCTTACGGTTTTAACAAGGCTCACGCAGCCTCATATGGGATAGTGGCTTACTGGACAGCCTATGTCAAAGCTCACTATCCGGTCGAATACATGACCGCCCTAATGTCAGTTGAGGCAGGGGATACCGATAAGGTCACCATCGCGATAGGGGAGTGCGAAAAATTGGGTATTAAGGTTTTGCCCCCAGATGTCAACGAATCACTTACTGACTTTACCGTAATCGATATTCCTGAAGCCGACCGGTTACCTGAAGGTCGGGCCAAAGACACGGGTAAGGCAATCCGCTTCGGGCTTCAAGCCATAAAAAATGTTGGTTCATCAGCCATAACCGCAATCCTAGATGCCCGAAAGAAAGGCGACTTCCTCTCCTTTACCGATTTTTTGAATAGAGTTGATATGCAGAAGGTCAACAAAAAGGTGGCTGAATCCCTTATAAAAGCCGGCGCATTCGACCGTTGGGGCAATAGAGCTCAACTAATGAAGGCTCTTCCGGTAATAAGAGACAATGCTGTCAAGATCCTCAAGGGCAAGTCATCGAGCCAGGAGAGTCTCTTTTCCTCCATTTCATCACCACTGGACACTACCGATCACTTGCCCGACATTCCTGAATTTCCTCTAGATGAAAAACTTAAGATGGAGAAAGATCTCTTGGGAATCTATCTGACCGATAATCCGGTCAAAAAGATCGTCCGCATTGCCGCAAATCAGATCACTCATAAGATAAACCAGCTTGATTCCACCCTCCATTTGAATCAAATGGTCACCCTGGCAGGTGTCATATCCAGGGTTAAACTGGTTAATACCAAGAAAAACAACTCCAAAATGGCCTTCATTACGCTCGAAGATGATACAAAGACGATTGATTGCGTCGTATTCCCCAAACTTTATGCAGAACAGCCCCTTTTATGGGCTGAAGATCAGGCTATGATAATCAAGGGTAAAGTCGATAATCGTGAAGATAAGCTACAAATTATCGTCGAAACAGGGACTCCCATAGACACGAAAGCTACCCCGGTTGATATGATCCACGAGATCTTCATTAAAAGCGGTACACCCAAAGAGGTAATGCAAAAGATCAGCGAACTACTCAAATCCCAGCCTGGAGAACATCAAATTAACATCGCTATTGAATCTGGGAATAACCTAAAACGAATTACTCTACCTTATAAAGTCGACTATAATAGCGCCTTGGAGAAGGCTGTGGCAAAAATGCTACATGACTGGTAAAATAACCTGCTATGGCAAATCAAATCAAATGGCAAACCATCGAGTTCTCTATTGGAGACACGATCAAGGTTCAGCAAACTGTTAAAGAAGGAGAGAAAATCCGTTCTCAGTCATTCCAAGGTATCGTTATCGCGATCCGTGGTGACGGTGAGCGTAAAAATTTCATCGTTCGCAAACTTGCGGTAGGAGGAATTGGCGTGGAGAAAATTTTTCCCATCAATACGCCCATAATCACCGGCATTGAGGTAGTCAAAAGGGGTAAGGTCCGTAAGGCAAAACTCTATTATCTTAGAGGTCTCATCGGCAAAAAGGCTACCAAGGTCAAGGATATGTTTGTTAAGAAGGGACAGTCAGCTCAGATAGCAGTTCCCGTCACTGTAGAGTCAAAAGAAGTCGACAGGGTGCGAGTCGAAGGAGAAGCCGAACCTCAAAAAATCAAGAACGCTCCCAAGGCCGAAACCCCCGTCAAAGAGAAAAAGGTCAAAAAAGGTCCCAAGAAGATCGTTCGCAAGGAACGCAAATTCGTTCGCTAATACTGATAGGGATTGGAAGCTGAATTTGTGCTAAATTTAACCTTGTGGCAAAAAAAGAACAACAACCTTCCAGTGAAGGTCAATCTCCAAAGACAAAGGAATTTATCAAGAAGAACTGGCCAGTTGCACTCGCGATTGCCGGCGCAGCCGGAGCTATCGGAGCATCTGTTTGGCTGACAGCAAGATTCCTAAGAGAGAAAAAAGAACGTGAAGAGAAGGTAGATACTGCCCTTAAATTAATAGAAAGGGAGGTAGAGGAGATGTCTGATCCTACGGCAATAATACTGGAAACCGGTTCGTATCTAAGTCGGGTTGGTGGTAGAGAGACGGTAGAAGCAGCTGAAGAACTGGCCAGAAATATAGATGATCCGGAAGCCAAGGATGCTCTTGAGGTTTTAGGTAATGTATCTTCAATTGAGTCGCATCACCGAAAATAAGCAGCATCCGGCTTATATTTTATGAGATATCCAGGAAGGATAGTCTTCGTCAGCTTGCCACTCTTGGAAGAAATTACTGCTACAGGATAACCCTCATTGACTCTATGGCTCAAAAAAGATAAAATACCCACTACACCTCTATTACTTTACAGCTCATTCAAATTTAGCGATTTATACGCACAAGTAGGATAAAAATAGACCAATATACAGGCATATTTATGCCTAGATAAGCTCAAACGGCCATAGGAGGTCAAGTGAATAAAGCTAAAATATTCCTCGTATTTATCTTGATAGTTATTGGCATTATATTAATTAAAATAGGATATAACTCCATCAGGGATAGTAAATCCATATTCACCAGTAGTGGGGATAATGGCTTCCTGACAACACGCTCAACCGCCACAATGTATGTACCTCCGGCTGTTCCCTCGGATATGCCCATAGTGCCGCCAAGTACTGTGATCGTGACCGTGATTGTGTACCCTCCAACCGCTACACAATTTCCAACTGGTATTCCCACAGCCACACCGACACCGACAACTGGATCAATCGACCCAACCCAGACCCTCACAGCCACGCCAACCGAAACATCATATCCTACACTGACGCCTACTCCTACACAAACACCCACTCCCACCTCGGCTACGGATCCGACACTGGAACCTACAAGCACTACAATCCCGGAAACGGTAATTCCAACACCCACTTCTACCGAAGCTGAAACTGATGAAAAGACACCATCTCCTGTAAAACCGACCCGGAAACCCTAATCGATATATAACTGAAACTTTAAGCCCCTCAAACGAGGGGCTTTTTTATGCTTAATTTGAAATCACCGATTTTTAATTACAAAATCTCAATATTATTGTCAGATGAATCGAGTATTAGCGCTTTTCTTATCTATCTGCCTGTACTTGCCTTGGAATATTACTTTTCTTCCCCGCCTTTCCGCAACCTTTCCTTCTCTTCATTCCAGTCTGCAAGAGCTTTGGCACTGGCAGCTTCGGGATCAACATTACCTAGACTATGAAACCCAATATTCGCATTTCCAAAAGAGATCGATCCGTTAGGCTTAATACTGTAATAATATGCGCCTGTAAAATATTCCCCTTTGCTATTAATCAGTATAGGAGTGAGAATCACTGACTCATACTCAGGACGCTTCTCATCTGTAATATGGTCCGATGCAACTAAATGAAGTGAGTCCCCCTGACGTAATACACCTCGCTCACCCGCTACATTCAAAGCAAATTTGGCAAATGCATCTAATGATTCTTTCCAGTAGGGCTTAAACCAAAGTGCTGCCTTGACAGGCTCATCAGCCTTTGGTTTGCACATATAGATTTCATTCTGGTCGGCAATGTTAAGAAAATGGCTTATGCCCATATGATTCCGGAGATAAAAGCTATTTCTAACAAGCTCCGCCATTTTTTGGTCAATAGGATCATCACTGGATAATAACTCCTGGGGAGAATTTAGACTTTTATGGGCTGGAACAGCCTCAGTCTTACTTGGCTTAATGATACGTAGACGTTGCTTCAGCTTGGGATAAAATCCTTCAAGTTCCATTGTTTTAAATTAAGATAATAAAAATATTGTACTCTGACATGACAAGGCACGCCTACCGCGTATTGACACTGAGTGTATTCGGTCAAGGGATCTTCTCCCCCTGGGGAACACCCAGATAAACGTATTCTCCCAACATTCTTGCTCCACTTAGCCTATCCAGAACACCTCCCTGCCATAGATTAATTAGCTTTTCCAAATACACCTCTTTACCTTCAGCGTCTGATAAAGCCGCTTCAAGCTTTGAATAATAACTATCAAATTCTTCCTGTGAGTTTGTCTCTCCGTGAATTGAGTGGAACGATCTTTCATCTAATTCGGCTAAGAACCCATCGATGGTCGAGACTAGTAGCGATCCACCGAGAGCGGCTTTGTATCCTGAAGTACCACATGCCTCTTTCCCGACAATCGGATTATTGATCCAAACAGAGCATGCCGGCGTTAACATCTTAGCCATCTCAACATCCCAATCTGGCAAAAAGTGAATTCTCTCCTTAAAAATATCTCTCGACCCGATATTGGTGAGGACTTGTTTTAATTGGGGAATAGCGACGGTATCTTTTGGATGAGCTTTACCTGAAATAAATATATGTGCTTTCGGGTGTTCTCTTAAAATCTTCTCCAGCCTATCAGGGTCTGTAAACATAATTCCTCTTCTCTTGTAATCTGCGAATCGTCTTGCGTCACCGACGACAATGGCATCTTCGGGTAGAGTAATCACTCCGCCAAAGTGGTCACGTCTCGTCCCTGTTGCCAGATATTCTCTAAGCCCTACGACAGCCTCTCTTTTAATGTTCCATAATTCATCGACCTCAAGGGTCTGTAAGGCTTGATCCAAATATAAACTGGGCATTCCAAATTGATCTAAAACACCCTTAGATATCAAGAAGTTTGTCATTTCAGGGTTCCAGCCGTGTTCGTAGATTCCATTGGTTACAGCAGTGAACTCAATCGGTCGGTTATAAAAATGACCCCCATATCTATTCTGAAATACCTCCACAGCCTTTCGTGAATGTAGCTCACTTACCCCGTTATATCTGCCAGATAGTAATAAAGCCAACTCTAACAAAACCAGATTACCACCACGCTCATTCATCAACAAGCTCAACTCATTTCTTACAGAGCTACTCTTCAAATTGCTGAATATGAAATCTTCAACCTGTTTTCTCGAGAAAGTCGCTTCGGCTGCCGGTACCAAGGTGTGGTTAGTCAAAACCGTTTTATCCCTAAGGTAAATCATAGCCAGTGATAGGGCATCTTCATTGTCCCCAAGAGAGGCAGTAATATCATCCAAGGCAGCCAGTGCACCAAGAACCGTAGCAGATTCATTTAAATGGATATAGGCAGGCTCTTCAATAAGACCCAATTCTCTTAAGTGCTTTACGACTTGATAACCTCCAAAACCCATCACTGCGTTATTCCATAATCTTGCATCGCTTCCAACCTCTTGGGGATATACCTCCCCTTGTACTTGTAGCAAAATAAGTTTTGTTTCTTCTGTGCCTACACTATATCTATATGCAGGAATAACTGATTCACCTAAGGCACCGTTAACTTTTACCCTGTCGAATAATTCCATTCCAACATCTTCCGGAGAAGGTAAGGCTTCTATTAGCACATCCTGTTCATAACCACCGTAGCCGTCGTGAATTATTTCTTGAGTCTTTCTGTGCGAATACGCTAAGCCGAAAAATATGGAAGGTTGCTCCAACTCCACTGCCTGAAGAAAATGGTCTCTCGAAAGCGCCCCTAAACCTCCATCTGCCGCACAAGCAGGTAGCATATACTCAGCAGAAAAGTAAATTGCCGGACGTGTTTTGTCCCAGTAATTTATTAACTCACTTCTACCAATGCGATCAAGAAATGCACCCCAATCCTGATGACCTAGAGTTTCACCATATTTGAGACCCTCAATCTGCCTATTTACCCTTGATAAAGACCTTTCAGCCGACATAATATAAGTTCAAAATAAATAATAAGGACCACATCTCAGGCGAATTATATGCCGCAAGAATAAATACTCAAGAGAGAAATATTACAATCCCATAAACAATTTACAGAATAAAGGGTGCTTAAATAGATTGCTATAAATCAAAAATAACATCTGCTATACTTGAAACTGTAAGATAAATGACAATTAACAATTACTTATAAACATGGGAATCCTCGATATTATAATCGTGATTCTAATTATTTCTTGGTTGGGCGGCTTCTCCCTTCACCTTGCAGGTAATCTGATCCATCTATTACTAGTGGTCGTTCTGGTTCTTATAGTCTTAAGGGTGCTATCGTAAAAATCGGATAGCATACCAAAAAAGGTTGGCGAACTCATTTATCTCTAATTTATTCTCTAACAGAGGGATATGCCTAGGCATAATAGAAAACTCGTCAGTATAGTGTCACCATCGGTTTGAGCAGTCATTTTCTTCGCACATACTTGCATACGATTTACAGGAATAACAATGGGGTGGCAAAATAGAAAACCCAACGATTTTTATCGCGAGGTTCGAACCCAATTTCTGCCTAATCCAATACCATTATTCAAAAAATTCAGCAAAAATTCAGCAAATCAGTATAATCTAGCCACATGAGAATTTTAGTCGTAGAAGATGAACACCGTATCGGTACTTCTATTAAGAAAGGTCTTGAGCTGGAAAAGTTCGCCGTTGACCTCGCTTTTGATGGTCGGGATGGTTTTGATTTAGCCTCGACAGAAGATTATGACTGTCTGATTTTAGACCTTTTGCTTCCAGGGTTAGACGGAATTACCATCTGTAAAAAACTTCGCGAACTCAATATTCACACCCCCATCCTTATACTTACGGCCAAAAGCCAGTTGGAAGACAAAATCACCGGACTTGACTCTGGTGCAGATGACTATCTAACAAAACCATTTTCCTTTGAAGAACTTCTTGCCAGAGTCAGAGCACTCACTCGCCGCTCTTCGGGTGGCCACAATCCCGTATTAAAAGTTGGGGATCTAGTTCTAGACACAATCAGCTTCCAAGTAAAAAGAGGCAATACCCCAATTAATTTATCTGGCAAAGAATACTCACTTCTTGAGTACTTGATGCGCCAGGCCGGAAAAATTATTTCCAAAGACCAAATCACCAGCCATGTCTGGAACTATGACGACGACATTCTTCCCAATACGATCGAAGTTTTTATCCGAAAGCTCAGACAAAAAATTGAAACACCATTTAAAAATAAAAAAATCCTTATTAAAACTGTTAGGGGTTTTGGATATAAAATTGAAAACTAACATGTTCCAAAAAGCCAGAATAAAACTCACTGCATGGTACCTACTTATCATTACAATTGTTTGTTTTACCCTAAGTGGTGTCATTTTTAGAATCCAGAGGTCTGAAGTCAATCGTTTCGCCAAAGCTCAAAGAATGCGAATTGAAAGACAGTTCCCTCCGGAAATATTTCTACCCCCCAAACCGCCAATCATTGATCCGGATTTAATTGCCGAAACGGAAAAAAGAATTCTCATCAACCTAATGATGTTAAACGGAATTATCATTGTCTTTTCCGGGGGCTTTGGGTATTTTTTAGCCGGCAAAACACTTAAGCCAATCAAAGAAGCCCTTGATGAACAAGATAGATTTATATCCGACTCATCTCACGAACTTCGTACTCCCCTCACTTCTCTAAAGTCCGCCATGGAAGTAGCCCTAATGGATAAACAGTTAAGTCTTGATGATGCTAAAAAGCTTATCAAAGAAAATATCAAAGACGTAAACAGACTTCAAAATTTATCCGACTCGCTTATCAAGCTTTCCAAAAATAAAGAGCAAAAAAATAATCTCAATCTCGAAGATATTTCCCTTTCCAAGCTAATCAACTCCTCAATCGAAAAAATAAAACCACAAGCCGAACACAAGGGAGTGATCATCAAAAAGAAAATTCAAAACTGCAAGATAAAAGGTGATCAAGAAAAACTGCATAGTCTTCTGGCTATTTTGTTAGACAATGCCATCAAGTACAGTCCATCAGGCAAAATCATTCAAGTAAAAACCATCAAATCCGGTAAAAAGATCACCATCTCCGTTACCGACCATGGTCAAGGCATAGGCAAAAAAGACTTACCCTTTATCTTTGATCGTTTTTATCGTGCCGATGCTTCTCGTACCGGAAGTATAATCCCCGGCTTCGGTCTTGGTCTATCCATCGCCAAGATGATCGTCGAAAATCATCACGGCAGTATCAAGGTTGAAAGTCGCCCGGGAAAGGGAAGTACTTTCCCAGTCACCCTCCCTCAAATCTTCAGCTAGTATTCAGTTTTACTCCCTAAACTCGCAGATATGAACGTAAAAAATAAATTCGCAAGCCTCCCTCTCGCGGCCAAAATCGCAATACCCTGTCTTCTTCTAGGGCTCGGTATTATTCTCGGAATAAAGTTTTTTGGAAACTCATCCAAAGTTACCTATCTCACCGAAACAGTAGCCAAAGGAACATTAATGACCAGCATCTCGGCCTCAGGCACCATTACCTCAGGAGACACTACCTACATTACCACTGGATCAACCGGAACTGTACGTAAGGTGTATGTAAAAAATGGTGACACGGTCACCAAGAACCAAAAACTGGCCGAAATAACTCTTGATGATTTAGGACGGGAAACTCAAACAACTGCCTGGAACAACTATCAAGAAGCTCTAGTCAATGTCAAAACCGCCAAGACACAAAAAGAAACTGACGTCATCAATATTCTACTAAAAAAAGATGATCTCAAAAACGCCGAAACAGCCAAAAGAGATGCCCACTCTGGTGGATGGAATCCTACTACTCACAATCCTTACACAGATACAGAGCTTCTGATTGTCGATAAACAATATGAAGAAGCCATTGCCGGGTATGACGCAGCCATCTCCAATAGTTCCATCTCAAACGCCAACATCTCACTCACCCAAGTAAAAGCCAGTGCTGCCTATCGTAGTTACCAACAAGTAAGCAGTACTGTTTATGCTCCTGCTTCAGGGATCTTGGATAATCTTGCCTTGGCCCCAGGAGTCTCCATCGGCAACACCCAAACGTCTTCGATTACCGTTAGTTCCGGTACCGATAGCACCAGCAACTCCGTCTCTGTTAATTCCCAAAAAATTGGTGCTATCAAAAATCCTGAAGGTCAGTACCAAGCTACAGTTTCATTAACTGAGGTTGATGTAACCACCGTAAAATCCGGTCAAAAAGTAACCCTAACTTTAGACGCTTTTCCCGACAGCAGTTTCACCGGTATGGTTCTTGCCGTTAACACTAGTGGTAGTGTTAGTTCGGGAGTTACCGCCTACTCAGCCACGATTCTTCTTGACAAGACTACTATCGATATCTATACCAACATGGCGGTTAGTGCCACTATTATTACTTTTACCAAAACCGATGTTTTACTAGTAACTTCCAGTGCGATTCAAACATCGACAGACGGTTCTTTCATCCAAGTCCAAAAGGATGGCAAGATAACAAATGTCGCAATCGAGTCAGGATCTTCAAACGATTTCCAAACTGAGATAGTCTCCGGTCTTTCGGAGGGAGATGTCATAGTTACGTCCACATCATCAACCCAGACAAAGTCAACCACCTCCAAAAACTCTTCAGGGAGCACCCTCTTTACCGGCAACAGTCGAAGTGGTGGTATGCCTGGAGCACCAGGATTTTAAAATATGACCAATACTATTATCGAGGTAACAAACCTTTCCAAGATTTACAAAACCGATGTTTTGGAGACAATAGCGCTTGACGATGTCACCTTCAAAATAGATAGAGGTGAGTTTGTTGCCATTATGGGTCCTTCTGGTTCAGGTAAATCAACACTCATGCATATTCTTGGTGCGCTCGACAAACCAACAAAAGGAATTTACACTCTCGACGGAGAAAGTGTTGAGAAGCTAAACGATGATGAATTAAGTGATATCAGAAACAGGAAAATTGGTTTCATTTTTCAAGCCTTCAATCTCTTGCCCCGAACCACTTGTTTAAAAAATGTAATGTTGCCCATGGCTTATGGAGGTATACCCAAAGAAAAGAGGGAAGAAAAAGCCAAAAAACTGCTAACTATGGTCGGTCTTTCGGATCGCATGTTTCACACCAGTAATCAAATTTCAGGCGGCCAACAACAGCGTGTTGCCATAGCCAGGTCGTTAGTTATGGACCCAGCGCTTATACTTGCCGACGAACCTACCGGAAACATAGCCTCGGTTCAAGCCGAAGAGATTATGGACATTTTTCAAGATCTAAACGACAAAGGTCACACCATCGTCATGATTACCCATGAATTAGACATTGCCGAACATGCCAAAAGAATTATCCTCATAAAAGACGGCAAAATCGTTAGCGATACCGAAAATCACAAACAAGCTCGACATAAAAAATAATATGCAACTTACAGAACAAATATCAGAAAGTTTCGGCACTCTAAAGCTCAATAAAATGCGCACAGGCCTTGCCATTCTCGGTATTGTAATTGGCATCGGTTCGGTCATTGCTCTCGTTTCCCTCGGGCAGTCAAGTCAACAATCAATTACTTCTCAGATTCAATCACTCGGTTCAAATTTATTAACCATTTCACCCGTGCGTGGAAATTCCGGCATGGTACGAACTGCAGGTGCGGGAACTACACTTACAAACGCCGATGCAACAGCCATCAAAACATCAACAAAAATCACTACCGTCAAAACAGTTTCACCGGAATACACCGGGCGATTACAAGTGGTTACCGGCAAAAACAACACCAACACTTCAATTATTGGTGCCACCTCAGCCTACATGGTGGTTCACAACGTTTCTTTATCAAGTGGCTCTTTTATTTCCGATAAAGATGTCACTTCAACAGCCCGAGTTGCCGTTCTCGGTCCAACCACGGCAACCGATCTGTTCGGAGAATATGTCAATCCAATCGGTCAGTCGATAAGAATTGGATCACAAAACATCACCATTATTGGCATAACCGACTCGAAAGGTGGTACTGGCATGGGTAGCCAAGACGATCGCATTTATGTGCCCTTAACTACCGCTCAAAAACTCCTTTTTGGAGCAAAATATCTTTCCTCAATTGCCATCGAAGCAAAAAGTGCCGAGGTAATGGATGAGGCTAGAATCGAAATAGGCTATCTCTTACTGGACCAGCACAATCTTACCGACCCAACCAAAGCCGACTTCACCATCATGTCCCAAGACGATATTTTAAGCACCGCTTCATCAGTTACTGGCACATTTACCTCTCTTTTGACCGGTATTGCTGCTATTTCTCTCCTTGTTGGAGGTATTGGCATTATGAACATTATGTTGGTTACTGTTACCGAAAGAACCCGCGAAATTGGCCTCAGAAAAGCTTTAGGCGCTAAGAAAAAAACCATCATCACTCAATTCCTTACCGAGTCTGTAATTCTCACTTTCATCGGCGGTATTTTAGGTATCATCTTAGGAATTTTTGCTTCGTTTATTTACTCCAAGATAAATTCGTCCACTTTTTACATTTCACCAGTCTCCATCATTCTTGCTTTTGTTGTTTCTGCAGCCATCGGTATTATATTTGGTTGGTATCCGGCAAGACGTGCTGCCAACCTTCAACCAATCGAGGCCTTAAGGTATGAATAATTAAGCCAATATTCAGTTTATCAATATATAAACATACAAATGAAAAACAATATTCTTCTTTTAGTTATCGTTGGCGCCTTAGCCCTTTCTTCCGGCTTTTTCGCTGGAACTTTATATCAAAAATCTCAAAAGGTAATCTTTCCACAGGATATGTTAAATCGTCAAGGAATCGGAACTCCAGCTCAAAATGGTACAGGCATAAGAAATGTCAACGTCCGGAATGGTGCACCCGTAAACGGAAAAATTATCAGCATGGACAGTACTAGTATTACCGTCCAAGGTACGGACGGCAGTAACAAAATTATTCTTCTATCCCAAGATACAAAGATAAATAATACATTAGAAGGCACCAAGGAAGATTTAAAAGTTGGCTCAGAAGTAATGATATTTGGAAACACCACCAACGGTGCCATAACAGCTCAATCAATCTCCCTTGGTCGATTTATGGCCACTCCAAGCGGTCAAGCAAACTAAATTTGTGACCCC
>CAZYOB010000019.1:0-18491 GCA_964648275.1 uncultured Pseudomonadales bacterium | reverse complement strand
ATATTTCTCAACGCCCCCATCATTTTGCCATTGTTGACGAAGTCGACTCCATTCTTATCGATGAAGCTCGTACTCCGCTGATTATCTCAGCCCCAGACTCGGAAGCCACCGACAAATACTATCGTTTTTCCGACCTCATTAAATCCCTCTCATCCGATACCGACTTCGAGGTCGATGAAAAACAGCGTACTGCCACACTGACTGACCATGGACTGCGCAAAATAGAAAAAATCCTCAAAATTGAAAATCTGTATCAACAAGACTACGACACTCTCCATCACCTCGAGCAAGCACTTAAAGCCAAATCCCTCTTCGTTAAAGACCGCGACTATGTCATCAAAGATGATCAGATCATCATTGTCGACGATCACACCGGCCGCTTGATGTTCGGTCGTCGATATTCCGATGGTCTGCATCAGGCCATTGAAGCCAAAGAAGGGGTCAAGATCCAACAGGAAAGCCGTACCTTAGCCACCATTTCACTGCAAAACTACTTCAGACTGTACAAAAAATTGGCGGGTATGACCGGTACCGCGGCGACAGAAGCGGAAGAATTCAAGAAGATTTACAATCTCGACGTCTTCTCCATTCCCACCAACAGACCGATCAAGAGAGAAGACTTCCCCGATGTTGTTTACAAGACTCAAAGGGCCAAGTATTCTGCCATCATCGCCGAAATATCCGAACGCTATCAAAAAGGACAACCAATTCTCATTGGTACCAAGTCAATTGAACAAAACGACGTTGTTGCTCAATACCTCAAGAAAAAACGTCTTCCTCATCAGGTGTTGAATGCCAAGAATCATGAGAACGAAGCCGCCATCATCGCCGAAGCCGGTCGTCTCGGGGCCATCACCGTTGCCACCAACATTGCCGGTCGTGGTGTTGATATTGTCCTCGGTGGAGATCCTCAGGGTAGAGATAAAGTGGAGTGGAAAAAAGAAGCCGATAAAGTTCGCGAAGTCGGCGGTCTTCACATCATCGGTGCTGTCCGTCACGAATCACGCCGTATTGATAATCAGCTTAGAGGTCGTGGTGGTCGCCAAGGAGATCCCGGTTCATCCCGTTTCTATATCTCACTTGAGGACGACATTATGCGCATTTTCGGCGGTGATCAAGTCAGCCGTCTGATGGATTTCCTCAAGGTTCCCGAAGATCAACCTCTAGAAGCAGGTATGGTCAACCGGGCAATCGAAACGGCTCAGGGTAAAGTTGAGTCTCACTACTTTGATCAGAGAAAACACTTGGTCGAATACGACGACGTCATGAATAAACAGCGTCAAATTTTCTACCAAAGACGCTCCAAAATTCTTCACGGTACACCGGAATATATCTCTGACCAAGTCGATCTTTCTCTCGAAAAAGAAGTGGAGTACTTGGCTTCCATTTATTCCGCCGGCGGCATAAATAAGACCGAAGCAGACCAGATCGTTAAAGAATTCCAAACCGTTTTACCACTCGACCCGTCCTCCGCTAATCTTATCGAGAAGAAACTCGTTGGTCTCGAACTGGAAGAGGTCAGGGATACCCTGGGTAATATCGTCAGGCAATCTCGTCTTGAAATGAAAAAGCGTTTCGGCGATGATCTGCTCAATCATGTGAACAGGATCGTTCTTCTGGATAGTTACGATGAACTTTGGATGAACCATCTTGACGGTATCGACAATCTCAGAGACGGCATCGGTCTCAGAGGCTACGCACAACGCGATCCTTTGGTGGAATACAAGCAAGAGTCATTTGCCATGTTCGAGTCACTCCTCACCAGAATTGATTCGTTGGTAGCTCATCGTATTTTCAGGATCCAGGCCGTTCCTCAAGCAGCCCCGCAAAGACAAGCGGTAGCCGAATCTAGCGCCAAGACCGAAGGCAAAAAACAGATCACTAAAACATCTCCCGTAAAGAGTAATAAGCTCGGCCGCAACGACCCCTGTTTTTGTGGATCGGGAAAAAAGTGGAAAAATTGTCACTATCCGCAAGAATCTTAGTTTAGACTAAGGTATGGAAACATTATCTGTCGAGACAGCAGAGAAGGAAAAAGAAAAAGTTGCCCATTACCTTGATCGCGAAGATATCCATCAGGTTGTTAAAGAAAACTGGCCTGATTTGATTCCCAAACTATCCGAGGTCACCTATCCTCAAGAGAGCTCTCATCCGGATGAGCTTGAAAAATGGGAAGTCCAAAAACGTCTGGATAGAATTGCCCTCCTTAACGAGCATAATGGTTTGGAGTCCCTGCAAATGTTACTTTACGAGGAGTGCTTTGGAGTCAGATCTTTCTTTGGTGAAACTGAACCATTTCGTGATTCACTTGCTCCCTCTCCGGGTGGCATGATCTCCCATGGGCACCCAATGAATGTTGTCGATGGAGCTTCGCTGGATATGCTGCCCGAATATGATTTACACGGAAGCACCGCTCAAGAGGTCATTATGTCAATTGAGGATCGCTCAAAAAAAGAAAAACTTGCCACTCTCATGGCACAAACTTTATACCCCACCGGCTTTAACTCTAATTACCTTAATGGCGGTAGAAACAGGGTTACCCGCATGGCCCTTCTTAATCCGGATTCACAACCCAAAGAAGAGACCAATACCTGGGCTCTGAGATTATTGAAGCTGGTCAAAACCCAGTCTCTCAATGAAAACGTTGAAGATGGGGAATTAAGAGAAATTTTGAATATTAATCCCGGGGTGGAGATTTCCCTTGCCACATACTGGACTCTCTTGTGGAAAAAAATGTCATCTCTCTTCATTTCCGATGGCGGTTTTAGGCAGCCTGAAGATCCTGCAGTCAAAGACGCAATCGGCACCCTGCTCAAGGTTCGTCTTAACCCTGCTGCCGGAGTTTTCTTCAGCTACTTTTCTCCTTCCGGATACCTCAACGATATTGACGAAGGCTCAAACCTATAGTATACTCAGGCACAACTGAACCTTTAAAATCTCGGTTAAGGAGTGTGACATGCGTGGATTCGTGGTTGCCATTCTATTCGGGCTTTATTTATACCTTTTCAAGGACTTTTCTTTTGAGCAGATCTATCTGCCGGCCGTCACGGTGCTCTTGTATGCCTACCTGGTGCTCGCAGGGATCGATATTATTCTCCGCCTGTTTGTCACGGTTGGGGCGTTGAACTTCGCCTTCCAAACAGATTCGGACTTTCGGAACAAGGCCCTCGTTTTGATCCTGATTAGCTGGCTTACCTTACTTGTCGGATCGCTTTTTTCGGTCCTGGGAGCCGATTTTCTACTTAAAGCCTTTGACGGGGTGACCTGGGTAGTTCCCATGCTCGTGATAGGCATCCTCCTCATATTGGGCGGATCAGGTCTTAGGCAATTCAAGCTCTCCTTCACCAAGAAAGTCACTTTCAAAAGAACCGTCACCTATCGTTCGCTCTGAACCCGACTCGGTCCTACTAGCCTCCATATTAAGTGGAGGCTTTTTGTTGTTGATCCTGTTGCTCATAGCTTTGAATTAATGTAATATGTATTACATTATGAGAAAAGAACATTCTTTTCCTTGGATTATTATTTTAGGATTCCTTGTCCTTGGTTTGATAGCCTACATTGCCTATGCATATCAAAGACCGGCTTCCATTGAAACCAATCCTCCTGCTGCGACAAACGAGATCACACCCGCAGAATCACCAACAGTTACTACTGCTCCGCAACCCACCGACACCCCGACCACTGAACCCACAGTCCAGATTCAAATTAATTATTAATATATATGTGTCTCACCTGTCTCGAACACAAACCCAAGCCTCTGGCAAATAAGCCTAAGAGGGTAGCCAAGAAGGCCGCAAAAAAGTCAAAATAGTATAATAGCCACATTCTGTAATACAGGAGGCTGCTTTGACTATCCAAACTCTTTCGCAAATCACTCTTGAACAATGGCAAGCGGATTTTGTCATTGAAAAATTTAATCAGGGTATGCGCTCAAACCGGCTCGGAAGTCAGCCTGCGCCCTGGCTGCTTCGGGGTCTTCAGATCCTTGAATCCGGTGGTAGTTTAACTTCGGAACGTATTGAAGCGATTAACCGTGCCGGTGGCACAGACCATCCTGACCCTTGGGTTGGTTAGATTATCTGACCCGCTTACAAAAGCGGGTTTTTTCTTTGCTACACTAAACTATGACACCCAGGCGCGGATTAATCGGTCTCTTCATCTTTCTTTTTCTGATCGCTGGTGTAGCCCTGGCAACATTTACTATCGATGAGCAACGCGATTTATCCAGTCGCGCCAGTACGCTCAGACCAACCTTACCCCAAACTGCTATTGACGAAATTTCCCTCCTTCCCAATGAGTCGGTTTGGGATGGCTCAAAACTCGGTTTGTTAAATGTCAAATTCGATCATTCACTTTGGCTTTCTCCGGAAAATACCGATACTGTCTTCATTCACAGACAGGAACATATCTCTGTCAGGCTAGGCCTATCAAATGATCTGACTCAAGCAAGGCTGTCTTCCGTTCTCGGTCGTGACTTTATTCAGAAAAGACAATTGGGCGCAGTCAAAACTTCGATCCAGGGATGGAGAGTGGTAGGCTTCATTTTCGATTTTTATGGAGAAGAAAAACAAATTCTTTTCTGGCAAGGTCCGGCGAATACCTCTGCCTTGGTTGTCTCACCCCTCAATAGCTCCATCTTTGACGTCGAAAATCTTTTACGTGGCTTGGTTGTACCCACCAATGTTAAAGGTGCCACCACCCTGGATGACTCTGCCAAGCTGGCCGCTCTTATAAGACCATCGGTTGTCATGATTGCCACTAGTTATTGTGCAGGAATAAAAATTGGCTCACTCCCGGGAACAAACATCTCCGATAAAAGCTACCCGTTTTGTTTAGCTGCTTCAGGAAGCGGGTTCTTCGTCAACTCTGACGGTTACATTGCCACCAATGGCCATGTCGTTAAAATAGCGGATAACTCCGCCGTCATTGCCGCAGTCACCACCGGACAAGTTGATAATCTGCTCATCGATTTTACCCAGGACTATCTCAAACAAAGTGGTGTTGAAATCGGTCGGGAAATGGTTGTTCAAAGAGTAGAGGAAACAAAGTCCAAGAAGGAGTCGCTTCTCCAACTGGCCGGGGCTTTTATTAAACTCAAAGAGTCGGATCTCCTCAAAATAGAAAATGCCCGTGGTCAGTATTATGTTCAAGCTGGGACGACTCCTCTAGCCATTTCTCAAACAGGTGTAAATATTGGCCAGGATATATTGGAGGCGACTCTGGTTGATTACGATTATCAAGAATTGGATCCGGTCAAAGGTTTTTCATCCTCGGACGTTGCTCTAATTAAAGTTGAAGGGAAAAACTTCCCCGCCCTTCCGCTTGGTGACCTGAATATGGTTGTCGTTGGATCGAGCATCCAAGTATTCGGTTTCCCGGGAGTTGTATCAGGCAACAAAAGTCTCCTTCTCGATGTCTCCGCTGTAGCCGAGCCGACGGTTACCAGAGGTATTGTCAGTGCCATCAAAAAAGCCAAAGGCGACCAGCGAAACCTTCTCCAGACTGACGCCACCGTCAATCATGGAAATAGTGGTGGTCCGGGTGTTGATTCTCAGGGAAAGGTAATAGGTATCGCCACTTACGGCCTCATTCCTGAAGAGGGGAGCGGTAATTACAATTTTCTCCGCGATGTTGCAGATCTGAAAGCCCTCATGGAAAAAAATAATGTTGCCAATGTCACTGGGGATACGTATAAATATTGGAAACAGGGACTGGAGAGTTTCTGGTTATCCTATTTTCAATACGCCGAGTCGGATCTACAAAAAGTTAAGGAGATCTATCCCATTCACCCAACGGTTGATAAGTATCTCGGTGAGATTAAAGGTCAGGTGGGCACCCCAGAAGATATTACCCCTCTCATCCCCCGAACCCAACGCAGACTTTACATGTCTATATCGGGAATAGCCATGGCTCTATCTCTATTGTTTACGATTATTCTTCTGGTCGTCGATAAAGTTGCTCCCAAAAGACCACCCGTATTTCCGACGACTCCCCCCGCTCCGTCAACCGTTTAAAATCATCGGGTTATATTTGCATTTTTACCCCCTTTTGGTGTAATAATAAAAATAGAATGGGAAGAAGTTCCTCCCTCATATTAAACGTGATTCTGCTTGCCGCCCTATTGCTGGTGGTGGTTGCCTTCGTCATCCTTCCGGGGCGTTTTGTACAAGTAGGGGATCGCGAGGGGCAAGTGTCTGGCCAATCTACAGATTGAACAGTACAATGAATTAATGCCCAAAATTATCATTGTTTCGGGTGGTAGTGATGGTCTTGGTAAAGAAATAGCCAAGACTCTTTCTGCGGTCCATAAGGTCATCATTCTTGCTCACAATGAGACCAAACTCAAAGCAGTTTCTACTGAGATCGGTTGTGGTTATGTAGTAGCCGATGTGACCAAGTATGATCAGATTGAAAAAGCCATCGGTCAAGTTGTCGAAAAACACGGTCGCATAGATAGTCTGATCAACTGTGCCGGGGTTTGGGCCCAAGGCAAGATCACCGACAACACTCCTCAGGAAATTGAAGAGTTATTGAATGTAAATACCCAAGGAACCATTTTTCTTTGTAAGGCGGTGATTCCTCAGATGGAAAAACAGGGCATTGGAGATATTGTGAACATCATTTCTCAAGATGGCTTATATGCCAAAAAGGATCGTTCGCTTTACCACGCCAGTAAATGGGCCATCACCGGCTTTACCAAATGTCTTCAAAAAGATATCTCCGAAAAAAATATCCGTGTGACCGGCATCTACCCTGGGCTGATGAATACCTCGCTGTTTGAAAAAAAGGGTGTCCGGAGAGACCTCACTCATTCACTCGAGCTTGCAGATGTGGCCAGACTCGTAGAATTTGTTATAAACTTAAGTCCAGATACTCATATTCCCGAGATTGGTATCAAGCATTTATTAAATACAGACACAAATATGGACGATTCAGGAACAGGTCTAGATCTAAATCTTGATCCGGATCTCATTACCACCCAAAGCGGCCCTCAAGTAACTCCCACGGATACTACAACACCTCCGGTACCTGCTCCGGCTACCGAAACACCAACCGGAATCATTGACATCACTCCGAGGTCGGCCTCTGCTTCGACACCAATATCACCCATTGATACTCCAACCCCAATATCCTCCCCACCCGCAGAAGAAATTCCTCAACCCCTTCCTCCTCTACCAACTCTTCCTGCAGAGCCAACTTCTCCGGAACCACTATCTGTACCCCCAACCGAAGAAGTGCCTCTTTCTCCACCTGAGACACCACCGCAAACTATACTCGCCCCACACTCGGAACAGACGACACTTCCTCCTCTACCTGTATCCCAATCTCCAACAGAGCCGATCGGGGATAGTCTTCCTCCTGCACTTCCTCCTCTTCCCGGAGAGACCGTCACTCCGGCTCCATCCGACACCCCGTCACCCGGTCAACTTCCTGGGAATCCACAACTTATGAATGACGCCAGTAAGGTGGTTTCTAGTTTTACAATTGATACCTCGAGCACCATTTTTGAGAATCCTGATGACGTTAAGGTAGCCAAATAAAGTGAGCAAGGTCATCTGGACGAACCATCTTTACGAACGTATCAAACAGCGCGGAATTGATCCCCGTTGGGTCGATGATACGGTCCGTTTCCCCGACAGGGTGGAGAGAAGCTCTACTACCGACTCCAATAAACACATCAAAATTATTCACGGTTTTGAGATAGTTGCCGCGGTCAAACGACAGGGGAGTGATTGGGTTATCACTTCAGCCTGGTGGAAACCTGTCTACGGTCATTCGACTGGCAGATCACATCCGGCTCAGCATCAAAAAAGATTCTTCCTTGAGGAATGGATCTATCGTGGGTTGACAGCGCTCGAAAAAAAGATTACTGGTCGAAAATAAACTCGCCCTCGTCCTCTACTGGTAGCACAATCTGCAGTTCTTCCTGTTTAACGACGCTTCGTTTGAAGAGTGATTCGGTCCCCGTCTTGATGTTTCGATAATCTGCACAATTAAGTGATGCAAAAATACCCTCCCGTTCTTCATTCGGACACTCAAAGGCATAAGCCATTCCGATAAAAGTTGCAGTGATTACACTTATCGATAAAAAGGTTGCTGCAAAGATTCTGTATTTAAAATAAATATCATCCAATACGAACTGATTCCACCCCGATGCTAAGTGAAAAAACCACCCCGAAAACGCCACAATAAAAATCAACGCCAAGATCACTCCAACTATTACAGGCATCTCCATTAATTTAATGTTATCATGTTTCCATGGACATCCAGGACGAACAAAAACTTGCTAAAGCAGGCGATTTAAGGGAAGCGGAAAACTACGGTGAATCAAGCAAAGAATACACAGAGAGTTTGATAAGTCTAATTGATAAACAAGACTATCAGGCTCTTATCCACAGTCTTGGTGGGCAGTCTCTGATATATAAAATCCTGGCTCGAAAAACCAACGACCAAATTTACAAAAATCTTGCTCTCGCCTTCGCCAAAGAAGCAGTCAATATCCTGGAACAACGCCAGGAGCAAGTCGACCCCCACGCTCAATCAATCGCTCTCAGCTCTTATGCCGACGCGCTCTTAATGGACAACAAACCCGCAGAGGCTCTGCCATATTTCGAAAAAGCCCTTTCTGTCTCTCCTGCCGAAGATCCCGAAAAAGGTCGTCTCAAATCGCATGTCGGAGATGTTAAATATCGACTTGGAGACAAGCAGACAGGTCTAGATATGCTTAATGAAGGTCTGTCTATGATCAGAGCCGGAGATATGAATGCTTATCATATCCGTGTTTGGGAAACAGGAGCCATGAACGCGCTGGCCAAGATCTACGCCGCCGAAAAAGAGTCAGAGAAAGCTAAATCCTTGGCTCATGAGTCCCTCAATATCGCCACCGAACACAATCTCTCCATAAGAAAGAGAGAGGCGGAAGAAATTCTCCAAAAGTTATCAGAAAACCGCACCGATTTTTCGATATAATTTCCTAATGAATAAATACTTAATCCTTTCTCTGGCTGGTCTCGTGTTGGCAGGATGCACTTCCGCCCCAACCCAGTCATCAGTAAAATTATCAGACTCACAAATATCGGTTGTCACCCCTACCGAAACGATTACCAATTCACCAACACCAATGGCTCAAAAAATCACTGCCGTTATTCATACCTCCATGGGAGATATGACAGTTAATCTTTATCCCGAAAAGGCTCCTAATACGGTAGCTAATTTCGTCGGTCTTGCCAAAGGCACCAAAGACTGGACTAACTCACAAGGTCAGAAAGTTTCCGGAACCCCTCTTTATCAAAACGTCATTTTCCACCGCGTCATCGAGGACTTCATGATTCAAGGTGGAGATCCTGAGGGTACCGGTAGAGGTGGTCCCGGATACAGATTTGACGATGAACCGGTCACAGACTCATATCTCAGAGGCACTCTGGCCATGGCCAATGCCGGACCCAACACCAACGGCAGCCAATTCTTCATTGTTCACAATGACTATCCGCTTCCCAAGAACTACACCATCTTTGGACGCATTGATCCATCGGACACTGCCAGCTTGGCGGTCCTAGACAAGATCGCTACCACACCTACGGCTGCGGGTGACAAACCTGTTACTGATGTTGTCATTAAGAGTATCGATATCACCGAAGAATAACTATGCGTAAAATCGGCGGCCATGTTTCTGTCGCAGGTGGTTTGCCAAACGCTGTAGAAAACTCTCTTAAGATTGGCGGCAATTGCATGCAGATATTTGCCGGTTCACCTCGGTCATGGGCTCGAACTCCATACAACCTGGAAGAGACAAATACCTTTCGTAAAGGTGTGGAGAAAAATGACCTTGACCCGGTTTTCATTCACGCCCTCTATCTTATAAACCTGGCTACAGACAATGAAGATCTACTCGAAAAATCCACTCTCTCTCTGATCGGTGATTTGGAAAATGGAGAAAGGATCAAATCGGCTGGAGTCATTGTCCACATCGGTTCCCATCAGGGTAGGGGATTCGACACCGTCTCACAGCAATTGATAGAAGTAATCAAATCGATCCTCTCCCGCACAGAGCACACTCCCCTTATTCTTGAAAATGTTGCCGGGCAGAACGGCAAGATCGGTGCTCTCAATGAGATCAATTTCCTAATGGATAAAATTCAAGATCCCCGGTTAAGAGTCTGTCTTGATACGGCTCATCTTTTTGAGGCGGGTTACGACTTCACCTCCGATATTGGTCTGGAAAAACTAATTTCGGAACTAACTGAATTTGATTTACTGGACAAACTCTCTCTTCTGCATCTGAATGATTCCGCTACTGACCTGAATTCACACCGTGATATCCACGCCAATCTTGGCGCTGGCTTAATCGGGATCCCGGGACTGTCCAATTTAGTTAATCATCCACGTTTGGCTCACCTGCCGCTGATCCTTGAGGTACCGGGAGAAGACAAACACGGTCCGGACAAGGTAAACATTAAGACTGCTTTTGAAATTCTCTCTTAATAAAAGAGTCAAACGATTTCCTTCAGTAAAATGACTCCCTGGGATTTGATCCGGTAACTATTGGCAAAAACAGGATTGTGTATCGCCGTTAAAAAACCCCTTGTTTCCATCCCCCAAGTACGCTGACAATGCTCCTTTAGGGTTTTAACACTACCGCTCCGAAGAGCCGTCCATACTCCACCCCAATCATCCATTCCCGGTTTCACCTGGTCGTCGGGTAATAAAACCCACTCACATACAGCGAAAGTCATAATGTTGGGATTCCTCCTCAGACCAAGAGATTTCAGATCCTCTGTCACCACCTTGTAACTCAATGGATACCAGATCTCTCCCAATCTCGTCCAGCCAACCGGCATGAACTCACAGTGCTCACTCTGGAAAGGTACTCTCTCCTTCGGAGAACGGGGCATATATATTTCACACTCGTCCCCATTATCCAATTCATATTTTTGGATATCATCCTCCTGCAAATGGAATAATTTTTCTTCTCTGCCCATGATCAACCCGGATTATATACCCCTACTCATATCTGATTGCCTCGATAGGACTCAAGTCTGCCGCTTTTCTTGCCGGGAATACTCCGAAGAATATTCCGATCGCACTCGAGACACCAAATGCAATTAAAACAGCCATTAGATTCAGTGCCACGGGGAACCAAATTCTAACAACAGCTACGATAGCGGCCGACAATAACAATCCGATGAGCCCTCCGAATATTGACAGCAATACCGACTCTGTTAAAAACTGCAGCAAGATATCCTTTCTTGTAGCTCCGATTGCCCTACGAATTCCCACTTCCCTGGTTCGCTCGGTCACGGTTGCATACATGATATTCATAATTCCAATACCACCTACGATCAGAGAGATCGACCCAATCGCCAACAAGAAGGCGTTAATGACCCCGAATATTTGATTGATCGTTGATAGGATCTCGGACATCTGAGTGACCGAAAAATCTTCATCTTTGTAACGTTTTAATAACGCCTCTTCGGCTTCTTTGGCGACAGTTTCTACGGCATCTTTTGACTCAACTCCCATGTATATAAAGAAGAATTGTTTGTCCGGATTAATGGATCCAAATGTTGTGGTATATGGCATGAACAAGGCATTGTCCTGCTCCCCGTCTCCGGTCTTTTCGGCGACGCCAATGATTTTAAGTCTGATTCCGGAAACTGATATAGTTTTTCCCATCGCATCTGCTGGTTTATCAAATATACTCTCGGCCAAACTGTTTCCTATTACCACCACTTTGGATCTGTTGCCTACCTCTGTTTTCCCCCATACCTCCCCGACCTCCATCTGGAGATTCATCAGTCCAAAAAATTGCTCATTGGCCCCCATGATGTACCCGCTTTCCTCTTTTCCGTTACCCTCCACCATAGCCGATTTAAAAGCCACGGGAGTCAGGTATTTTAAACCTGAGATTCGAGACAAAGTTCGGACATCTTTTTCGTCAAAATTAACTCCACCCATTACCCCCGGGCCGAACCCGCTTCCACCGCCCAAACCCGATCCGGGCATGACCATTAAAAGGTTTGCTCCCAAACTTTCAAACTGTCCTTCGATATAGTTTTTTAATCCCAGTCCAAGAGCTATCAGTAAAACTACAGACAACACTCCGATCATAATTCCCAGAGAAGTTAAAGCGGTACGGATTTTGTCCCTGCGGAAATCTGCCATGGCTGAGGACAAGAGTTGGTATGAGCCGGATAGGAATTTCATTTTTGTTCTTTAACTATCTCCCCGTCAAATACCTTTATTCTTCGACGGGTTCTTTCGGCTATTTCCATTTCGTGTGTCACCATAATGATGGTGATTCCCTCTTTTTTATTTAGCTCCTCGAACAGACCAATGATTTCATTCCCGGTCTTATGATCCAAATTTCCGGTAGGTTCATCGGCCAAAATTAGTTGTGGATTCATGATCAGGGCTCTTGCCACAGCCACTCTTTGTTGCTGACCTCCGGAAACTTTATTCGGATACTGATCTTTCTTGGACAAGATTCCGAACATGTCCATCAAGTAGTCCGCCCTCTCGGAAGGTTTATAGTCAAATTTTTTCCTGGCATAGGTTGTCGGCAATAAAATATTCTCCTTGATGGTCAGCTTGTTTAGTAAATTGAACTGCTGAAAAACGAATCCTACGAATTCATTTCTTAAATATGAAGTTTCATCATCATTTAAATGTGACACATCCCCACCGTTGATCACCACCTCGCCTCTGGTTGGTTTGTCCAATAATCCGATCACATGCATCAGGGTAGATTTGCCGCTTCCTGAAGGTCCGATAATTGACGAAAACTCACCCCTGTGGATATCAAGATTTACATTCCTAAGGGCTGTGAACACCGAACCGTCTCCCAGGACAAATTCCTTCGTGACCCCCTTAAGGCTGATAATAGATTGTTTCTCCTTCATTTAGTCCTTCCTTAATTTCCACCATTCCCTCGATGGTCTCACCGGTCACTACCTCAACTCGCTCTTTTACAGTTCCGGTCAACTTGATGACATAGTACTTACCATTGCTTTTTTCTACATAAGCTTCGGGTACTGCCAGGACATCCTTTTTGTCTTTTGTTATGAAGTTAGCGTCACCGGTCATTCCCATTTTCAGACTGTCTTCTCCGATTTGAGCTGTATTTAGCACCATCTTCAACTCATACACTGTCCCAGTCTCTCCCTCTTTGGGGACGAATGAGATGCTCTCTACCATTGCATCTATCTCAAGTTCTGGGAATGATTCAAAGACAATTTTCCCATTCATTCCCGATCGGAAGTTGATCACCTCGGTCTGATCCGCAGTCGCGGAAAAGTAAAGTGACTTAGGATTGATCACCGTAAATACGGCGGTAGCTGCCGTAATGTTAACTCCGGGATTAGGTGTATCTATATGTGTAACGATTCCTTCAATAGGAGACCAGATGGTCGCAAATTTTACAGCCAGGTTTTTTGCTTCCACATCCAGGACGGCATTATTCAAGTCAAATTGATTCTTCTGTAGAGTTCTCTTGACCGCGTCCCGCATAGCGTCGGTCATCCCTCTGGTTTCCCAATCCTTGTTATTATCCACATCTTGCTCAAAATCCCATCTCTCTTTCATATAAAGATTGAGAAGTTGGCTCATGCTATTTTGCAGTTCTCGCTTGTCCAGTGATGCCAGTGACTGATATTTTTTTACATAGTCACCCTCTTTGACTCCGACCCAAGCCAGCATCCCTGAGGTTTGGAATTTGACGTCGGCCTTTTCTTTAGCGTCGATCTCTCCGGACAAGGAAAGTGTCTCGACTAGATCTTCTCTCTTGATGGTGTAGGTATTTTCATCCCTATCTCTGGCACTAACCGAGTTACTCCACCACATCCAAGCACCTCCGACTAGGAGTCCGATTACAAATAACCACCAAAAGCGCTTTACGAATTTCATCTTTACTATTCCATCTTAATACATTTGGAAACAGCATTATATACCCGCAAAGATAAGTTAAAATACACTCATGCTTTCCGAGACCCAACTTAATCTATCCGATCTCAAAACTCGTATTAACTCTATTCTTGAAAAAATTGATCTGAACTCCCTCGGGGGTGAGCTTGCCCGTCTCACCGAAGAATCGGGCAAGCCTGATCTCTGGTCGGACGAAGACCGTGCCAAGGAAGTTATGTCCAACATGGCCCAAGTTAGATCAACCATTGAATCGACCGAGAAACTTAGCTCCGACCTGAAAAATCTGGAAGACCTGCTTGAGATGTCCAAGAGTGCCGGCGACGATACTCTGGATAAAGACATCAAGATTCTGTATGAAACCCTGATAAGACAAGTGGAGCGTACCGAACTGGTTACTTTTCTCTCCGGTGAATACGACTCATCCGAAGCGGTCCTTACCATCAAGGCAGGTCAGGGAGGTACCGAAGCCATGGACTGGGCGAGTATGCTCTCCCGCATGTATACCCGCTACTTTGATAAAAAAGGCTGGGGCTACGAGACCGTTGAGCTCTCCCAGGGAGAAGAAGCAGGTATTAAATCCGCCACCTATATTGTCCATGCCCGCTACGCCTATGGTTTCCTGAAACACGAAAAAGGTACGCACCGTTTAGTCCGCCAATCACCATTCAATGCGGACAAGCTCAGGCAGACCTCATTTGCCGGTGTAGAGGTCACGCCCATTCTTCCCGAAGAAGCCCAGGTTGATATCCGGGACGAGGATATCGAATTTGATGCCAGCCGGTCATCCGGTGCCGGCGGTCAAAACGTCAACAAGGTCAGCACGGCTGTGCGTATCAAACATATTCCCACCGGGATTGTGGTTGAATGTCAGACCCAGCGCTACCAGGATGCCAACCGCAAGATTGCCATGCAGATCCTCAAATCAAAACTTTGGGAAATGCAGGAAGCTAAACGTCGGGAAGAGATTGAAAAAGTTAGAGGTGGAGCTACGATCGCCAGTTGGGGTCATCAGATCCGCTCTTACGTTCTCCATCCATACAAGTTGGTTAAGGATCTTCGCAACGATTATGAAGAGACCAATCCGGACTCGGTTTTGGATGGATCTCTCGATGGTTTTATCGAAGCGGAGCTTAAATTCTTCGCTCCTTCTCGTCAAATCTGATAAACTGTGTTTATGGAAATTAAAAAAATTGATCTCGACGAAGTGGAGTTGAATACTTCTCCGTCACCTTCTCTCGCTCAACCAACGATCGAAAGAAAAATCCAAACATCACCCATGTCAAAAAATAATTCACTCCCAATTGTCATTTTATTTCTCGTCGTCATAGGTGCCGGTGTCCTGACTGGCTCATGGCTCAAGTCAAGATCAGCAGGCGGATCAAGTGAAAAAGGTACTGAAAATGTTCAGGCAGACATCCCTCTTTCAGGTGCCAAAGTTGGAGATACCTACGGCTCAGCCGATGAAAAAGCTTTTAGGGATAAAGTCTTAGGCGTCGTCGATAAAGGTGGGGTCAGCGGAGAGGGAACTCATAAGCTGGTCCGTCCGGGTGGAGCCTCTCAGACAGTCTGTGTTTCCAGTACCACTATTGATCTAGACCTTCTCGTTGGCCACCAAGTCACCCTCTGGGGCGAAACCTTCGACGGCCAAAAATGCGGCTGGCTTATGGACGTCGGTCGTGCCAGGATCGAAAATCTTAATGTGCCCTTACCCAATTAACAATTAGTCACCCCCCGCCCAAGTGATTGATTTTTCTCATGTCACCAAGACATTTCCCACAGGCGAAGTAGTCTTGGACGATGTTAGCTTCACCGTCAACCCGGGAGAATTTGTGTGCATTACGGGAAAATCTGGTGTCGGCAAAACCACACTCGGTAGGCTTCTGATCAGGGATCTTTCACCCACCAAGGGTACTGTCAAGATCGACGGCGAAGACCTGGCCTTAATGAAAACTCGGGATATTCCCCGCCTCAGACGCAAAATTGGCTTCGTTTTTCAAGATTACAAAATTATTCTCGACAAAACGGTGGCCGAGAACATCACCTACGCCCTGGAAATAGCCGGTTACGACAGCAAGAAGATCCCTGCTCGCATAGACCAGCTTCTACATCTAGTCGACATTCCCGGCAAAGGCGATCTCTTCCCTTCCCAATTATCCGGTGGAGAACTCCAGCGCGCCTCGATCGCCAGAGCCATTGCTGCCGACCCTCCTATTCTCTTTGCTGATGAGCCAACAGGGAACTTAGATAAAGAGACCTCCCTCGAGATCTTTAATCTGCTCAAGAAAATTAATGAAGCCGGTACCACCGTTATCATGGCAACTCATGACGTTACCATCATTAATTTCCATCACGCCCGTCACATTCATCTCGAAAAAGGCAAAATCGCTTTCGACAGGGAAAATATTAAAAGCCAGAACGTCGAAGAAGAAGTTAAAGAACAGCCATCGCCCAAAGATGACGAAGTAAAAATTATCCACAAAAAGCGTAAAATTAAAAAAATTAAAAAATAATGCAGACAGCGTTCAAAAATATCCGCCGTTCCCCATACCAGGCTCTCTCGGCTATTTTTGTCGTCAGTATCACCATGTTCATTGTGGCCATGTTTGCCCTTGTCAGCGTTGCCTCTCAGGAGATCCTTCTTACGTTTGAGACCAAACCTCAGATAATTGCCTATCTCAAAGACGGCCACACTCCCGATCAAGTGAATGAATTACTTACCCAACTTTCGACTACTCAGGGTGTAAAGAAAGCCATCTATATCAGCAAGCAGGATGCTTTAGAGCTTTACAAAGAAAGTGTCGGCAACGACCCCATGCTCCTTGGAACCGTCACCGACTGGGGGATAGTCACGGCCGATATTCTCCCCGCCAGTGTAGAGATCACTGCCCAGACACCGAAATCTTTTAACTCGATATCCTCCGTACTGGAAAGAAGTGAGATCGTCAGTACCACTCCTCAAGGCAAAAAAGAAATTGATTTCCCCCAGGATGTAGTCGCCGAGCTAACCAAATGGACTAATGCCATCCGCGTCGCCGGGCTGATCATGGTGGCTGCTCTTACCCTTGTCTCCATCCTTACCATCGTTATTATCATCTCCATGAAGATCTCCGGCAGAAAACTGGAAATTACCACCCTCAAACTTCTTGGTGCCAGGAACTTCTATATCATCAAGCCCTATATTCAGGAATCCTTCCTCTACGGAGTTTCCGGTGCTCTCATCGGTTGGCTTACCGCTTACATCGCTCTTTTGTACTCCACTCCTTTCCTCTCACCGAGGATCGGAACCATCATCACCTTCCCTGTACCATTTATTATCATGCTTATCCTCTTGGGAGGCATGCTCACATTTAGTGCCGCACTCGCCCTGGTTTCAGGGTTCTTCGCCTCCACGAGGTTCGTTAAGCGATCAAAATGAGGTATGTTGCAGCCCTACTGCTATTCCTAACTCTCTCCCTCTCTCTTCCTGTACCCTCACACGCCGTTGAATGTGAAGGGGAGCCTCCCTCTGGGGCAGATAATGCCAATCAGATCAACGAGTACATGGATAAATGTCGGGAAAAAATAGTCGCTCTTCAGGGTGAAGCACTCTCACTCAAACAGATAATCAGTGTTCTCAACTCAAAGATCAGTCTGGCACTTGCTCAGATCAACCAGACCCAAGCCCAGATTGATGAACTGGAAAAGGATATTGAGGTCCTCTCCGGAGTGATCGATACCGTCAATATCTCCATGGATCAACTGGCGGAGATCTACATTGCCCGCGTCAAAGAATCCTACAGAAGATACCGGACAGATAGGATGAACCTCGTCTTTTCATCAAAAAGTCTTGGTGACTTTATGGGAAAAATGAAATATCTCAGTACTATTAAAGCCAAAGACCAACTCATCCTTACCGAACTTGAACGCTCACGCGTCGACTACGGAGAAAAGAAAGATGCCAAGATCATCAAGCAACAGGAAGTCGAAAAACTTAAAACAAGACTGGTGGCTCAAAAAGTGGATCTGGATCGACAGCAGCTGGAGAAAAAAAGAGTTCTCAGTGAAACTCAGAACAACGAGAAAAAATTCCAGGAAATGCTCTCCAAAGCCCGGGCCGAACTGGAAGCTATCCAGAACATCATCGCCGGCAAGGGAACCGAAACAGAAGTCGGTGATATTTCTGCAGGTCAGGCGATCGCCAAAGTCATCGACGGTCCGTCATGTAATTCCTCCGGTTCGCATCTTCACTTTATCGTCGCCAAAGACAAAGACATCTACAGTCCCTTTACATATCTCAAGGGGATCGAGTATGAAAACTGTTCCGGATCGTCCTGCGGTTCCGACGACGGCGACTCTTTCAATCCGTCCGGATCGTGGGAATGGCCACTATCCTCCAGGATAAAGATGATGCAGGGCTTCGGTGTCACCTGGGCTGTCAGAAATACCTGGGTCAGATCAATTTACAATTTCCATAACGGCATTGATATTCTTGGAGGCAGTCTTGAAGTTAAAGCTGTCCAGGCCGGGAAACTGTATCGAGGCAGTTACTCAGGTAGAAGTGGCTGCGCTCTAAGATATGTCCGAGTTCATCA
>CAZYOB010000018.1:0-18576 GCA_964648275.1 uncultured Pseudomonadales bacterium | reverse complement strand
TCACCGAACATAACCAGCTGGACACCACCAAAAGGAGTAAAAGGTTCTCTGGCTTGCTTGAGCAGGTGGTCGATGATGTCGATCATCTCCGCTCTGACCATGGAGACTTCGTCGAGGACAAGTACCTCTACATGGCGAAGGAGTTCGGCAACTTTGTTATTTAGTTTTACTTCCTCCGGATTAACAAAGTGAGGAGGGATCTTAAAGAAGGAGTGCAGGGTTTGACCAGAGACGTTAAGAGCGGCTACGCCGGTGGGAGCACAGACGACGACCTGTTTTTTGGAGTTGGTCTTGAGGAACTTGAGAAGATGGGATTTGCCGGTGCCGGCTTTACCGGTGATGAAGAAATGTTTATGGGAGTTCTCTATTTTGTCGAAGATGTCGGACTTTTCCGGATTGACGGTGAGCTCTTTGGGTTCCAGGTCGCGAAGGTTGACGATCTCGATCTCTTCTCCGCCAAAAATTTCAGTGGCTATATCAGAGGAATTATCGTTCGACTTCATGCTCTAGTTTACCAGCCAGGGCTTACTTCTTGTGCTTGAAAAATACAGCCAGGGCGATCACCAGGGCAACAAAGTTGTAGAAGGCAGGGGAGGTCTGATCATTGGCGAAACCGTCGAAGGTGAGGAGGGCGACACCGGCGACATAGGTGGCGATGAAAAGTGGGTTGATGTTCTTGCCTTTGGCAAAAAACTGAATTCCCCAGGCGATGATGATGAGTAACAATCCAAAGTCGGACATATTATTTTTTTGAATTTAATAATTTACTTACCGTGATCTCAGTATGAATCTTTTGGAAAGAGAAGGCAAGAGATTTATCTGAATATTGTCCTTGGTCGAAAGGGAAATAGTGATAGTGGTGAGGAGGAGAACTTTAGGAATCAGGAGGCTTTAGATTCCAGATGTATGAGGACGCAATAAGGGAATTAAGTAAATTTTACAAAGAAGAGTTCGGACTTCGTCCCATACTCCCCAGAATACGTTATGTTTTCCCTGTCAATCCCTCCGGCCAGCAATGTGTCCTGAAATCACATCTTTGGCAGGGAGTGGTATCTTTGGTCCGGTCGAGGTTGAGGGATCTGATCTCTTTCATTGAATCCTTTATTACTCCTTTTAGCTCTTCTACTTCTTCTTTCTGGATGTTGAATCTTTCTTTTTTGAATTCCCCATTCTTTGGTTCAATGAAGTCCAGTTCTGTTTGGACTACCTGGTATTTAAATGACTGGTCCAGCTCGGAGAGGAGGTGGTAGAAGATGAGCTGGCGCTTGTAATCACCGTCGGAGTTTTGAGTGGTGCCCTCTATCTCTCCTCTGGTCCTGACTTTACCGGTCTTGTAGTCTACGAATCTGACATGTTTGTCTTCCTTATTTGTGAGGTCTACTCTGTCGGCTTTGCCCGAGAGGGGGATGTCGTCCAAGAATACTTGTGAGGAGAGGGAGTCACCGAATTTTTTCTCGGTGAAGAGGCAGAGCTCGAATTCTTTCTCATACCGGTCGTAGTAATCGGGGAGAACTTTCTTTCCATGAGTGAGGCGGTCTTTGAAGTCTTTGTCGGAGAGGATCTCTTTTTTGAGAGCGGCTTCGAAGTCCCGGAGGAAATCTTCTTTGGACTCAAGCTTACCTGTGTTATTGAGTGTCAGGTAGAGACCTTCGAGGGCGAAGTGAACAGCAGTACCAAAACACATGGCGGGAGCTTTGGCTCGCGGGATCTTGTAGAGGTGATCGAGTTTGAATTTATACGGACATTCGAGGAAAGTATTAAGAGAGGTGGGTGAGAGTTTGAAGTTTTTTATTATTTCGGTGAGGAATTCTTTTTCCCCGTCTACAAGAGTGGGGAGAGGAGAGCTGGTAAGTTGCTGTGCCAGAATTTTTTCGGCTCTTGATTCATATTGTTTGGTCTTGAGTTTTTTTAAGTTTTCTTTGGGGAGATCTTCGAGGAACATGGAGGGAAAGATCATTTTGGCTGAGCCGGGGTACTGGGTAGAGCCGGTGAGGTAGAGCTGCTGTTTGGCACGGGTAAGCGCCACATAGAAAAGTCTTCTCTCTTCTGCGTTCTTGTCTTCGGTATCGGTGTTTTGGGTGACAATGCCGGGAGGGAGTTTGATCATTTGCCTGCCGGCTTTGTTGCCCCAGTAGGAATCGGCGAAGCGGTAGATGAAAACTGTGTGCCATTCCAGACCTTTGGCTTTATGGGCTGTCGTTAGAGTGACGGCATCTTCATCATTAAGCAGGGATTGCTCTTCAAGACGGATGTTGTTCTCGTCCATCAGTTGCAGGTTGAAGACGTAACCTGCCAGGGTAAGTCCGCGGAAAGCGGCGGCCTGGGACTTAACGTCTTCAAAGAGGGTGCCGAAACGATTGAGTTCTATGAGAGGTTGAGTGAGAGAGAGAATGTGCCGGAGAAGTCCGGATTCCTGAAGGATCACCTGAATGATGTCGGTCAGAGTGAGGGTAGCCGATTTGCTGTTCCAGGAGACGAGAGAGCGGAAGACGTCGACGACTTTGTCGTCCAGTTCCGGGTTATCGTCGAGGAGAGTGTCGACCAGAGTCTTTTTGTTTTGATGAGCAAGTCTGCCAATTTTTAAAACCGAGAGAGGGTTAAGACCAAAGAAAGGGTAATTAAGAATGGTGAAGAGATCGATATCATCGACCGGACCCTGAAGGGTAGTGACGACGGTGAGGATCTTCAGGAACTGGGAAACCAGCGGAGTGTGAAGAACGTTGGTACCGCCCTGAAGACGGTAGGGAAGATTTTTATTTTTGAAAAGATTGGCGAGATTCTCGATGTCTTTGTTCTCTTTGACGATGACGGCAATTTCTCTTGGAGGAACTCCCTGTTTGATCTTCTTTTTAATGATGTCTGTGATGAATTCATCCTCCAGTATAGGAGAGGAGAGTTTGACGACTTTAACGGGCAGGTCTTTTAGTTTTACAATAGGAGTGAGAGGTGATTCACTTAAGAGAGAGGCGGAGGAGTTGAGGATGGTGGGGGTAGAGCGATAGTTATCGGTGAGGGTGACCAGAGTGTGACCGGGGAATCTATTTTTGAAGGCGGCAACATTCTCTTTTGAGGCACCTTGGAAACGGAAAATGGAGTTGTGGACAACAATGCTGTTAGCAACAAAGTTATGAGAGGGAGTTACCTCGAGGTCGTAAACAACATCTTCTTTAATTTCATCTGTTCTGGATATAACTTTTTCATACTTGATTTTAAAACCATCTAGGACAGGTAAGTAGTTGCCCACAAGAACATTGCCTATTTGCATGACCCTAGCAGAACGATGTTGGATTGAATTGGTACCAATAGATGACTTTATATCGATGAAACCGGGCAGTTCTTCTTCTAGAGCTTCAGCGATCTCGTACAACTTTTTAATGTTTGTCGATGTTACCCTAAATCCCTTCCCGATATTTTTATTTCTTAATTTAAATCCTAAATCTGTTAATTTGCTTAAGACCTTCTCGTTTGATGTTTGGATGTTTATTTCATGGAGGATTTCCGGATGTTCAAGTAAGCCGGCTTTTGTGTACATTGAACGATAACTCCTGGAACACATCAGAAAATTAATTTTCGTTCTTCCTTTTCCGAGTGTGGTTGCGTCTCTACAATAGTGAGGTTCATTGAGATTTATACCAAGATCATCAGCCAATCTTTGGGCATTCCCATACGTGTCAAATTCTGAAAAGACTCGATCAATGTACTCTTGGTTTACCTTTCCATTTCGAAGTTTAAAAACAATTGTAGGAATTTGATATTTTAACGATAAGATGGTCTCATTGCAGCGCGCCTCCCACTCAGTGTCGTGGCAGGCGATGCCAACTATCTTATCTGCTCCAATTTCAACTTTAAGTCTGACTGACAAACTTCTGGTGATTCCCAAACGCCAGCCAACTCCTTCTTTAAACATCAAGTAGTTGTACCAATGTTTCGTCATTTCGTTGGGAGGAATGAAGCAAAACATTTTGTGATTATTTGTAGCTACTATTTGCTTCCCTGATTCTGTTGTTAAAGTAATAAATCTAGTCTTTTTCTTTTGTTTAAAGATATTTGTAACAGCGATATATGATGTGTATCCCTTTCCGACTGCAGATAAAACTTTGTCTCCGGCTCTTATTTCCTTAATTTCTTTTATTCCCAGGTTCGTATGAATTTTTGTATCACCAGGAAGGCACTGATTCGGGTCTCCCACGGCAAAGATGTTGGCTTCTGTTCCCCAGAAAGATGAGAGAGCAAAGAGAAGGCGGTTTTGAGCGGAGTTGGTGTCTTGATATTCATCGGCCAAGATGTATTGGAAGTTCTCTTCATAAGTGCGGAGGAAATCCTGGTCGGACTCAAAAGCCTCGACGACCCAGTTGATCATGTCGTCGTAGTCATAGCGGCCCAGATCGGTCAGTTTCTGCTGGTATTTTTCGTAGATATCAAGTAGATCGAGATTTTTGTTGACCAGTTTTTCCTGTTCCTGAAGAGCGGTCTTTTTTAAGTCGGCTTTTTGGAGATCGAACTCATCTTTTAAGACGGAGACCAGCCCGGTGAATTTTTTGGGAGTGATGCCTTCTCGCTTGAGGTCGGAGAGGGAGGACTTTATAAAGGGGAGGTAGAAGAGAGGGTCACCCAGGGGTTTGAGGAGAGTGTAGGAGTTGTTCTCGAGAATGTCTTTTATTATTTGTATCTTTTCCAGGTCGGTCGCGGTTTGCAGACCCGCGGGACGGGAGAAGCGTTCGGGATTGTCGGAGATGATCTCATTACAGAGGGCGTGATATGTGCCGATCTTGACGTAATAGGCGTCTTTGCCGATGAGGGAGATGAGACGCTCTTTCATTTCTTTGGCGGCGGCTTCGGTGAAGGTGAGAGCGAGAATGGAGCTGGGGTCGGTGTCGGTCTCTTTGAGAATGTTGGCAATACGGACCGTGAGCACCTGAGTTTTACCGGTACCGGGACCGGCAAGAACGAGGGTGGGGCCTTCGATATTATCCACAGCTTGGCGTTGGGCAGGATTGAGTTTGCTGTAGGCCAGGTCGAAGGAGGGAGTGGTCTTTGACATTGAGCTAATTGTAACCCGAATGATTGACGAAGAGGAGGTGGGGTGATAGTATATAGGACAAAGATAGTTCGCAGATTAAAAATCGGAGGTTGTCATGGATTTGACCCTGATCACGCTTATATTGGTAGTGCTCGCCTTGTTTGCTTTGAATATTAAAATTCATGGATTCAAGGCCGGTTTTTTCACCTCTCTGATCTTCATGGCCAGTGTGGTGCTAATCGTCGTTCTGAAAGAGAAGTTCGGCATGATCGTCTATGCAGTGTTGGCGGTTTTGGCGCTAGTCGCCGTGATATTCTTACCGAGAAATTAATTGTTTGTTGTTGGAGCTCCTTAGGGGGCTCCTTTTTTTATTCAGCTTCCTCCCCTGACTTTAGCTGTCTGGCTGAGTCCAGTTTGTTACCCAGTTGATTGGCGGTTTGGGAGGTGGAATTGAGGGAGTTATAGGCGTTGGTGAGATGTTTCCCTAAGAGAGATAGATTTTCATTTAGTTTCTCGTAGTCTTTTTGGACGGCTCTGAGGAGAGTAAAGACCTCCTGGGTCTTGCCGGCGATCTTCTGACCTTCAAAGGAGAGGAGGATGGTTTGGAGATGAGCGTAGAGAGTGGTGGGAGAGACCGGATATACCCTGGCAGCCCGGGCAGTATCAAGAATATCCTGATCGGAGACGATTTCGTAGTAGACGGATTCGGAGGGAATGTACATGAGAGCAAAGTCCAGAGTGCCTTCTTCGGGAAGAATATATTTTCCGGAAATATCTTTGATATGTTTTTTGACGTCACGGGTAAAGGCGGTTCTGGCGATGGCCTTTTCCGAGGGGGTGGTAGCGGAGTAAAGTTTTTGGAAGTTCTCCATGGGGAATTTGGAATCGATGGGGAGAATTCCCGACTGGGTTTTGATGGCGGCGTCGACAATGGAACCGGTCTTGAAATGGAACTGAAGGTGAAATGAGCTCTTGGGGAACATCTGACCAATGAGATCTTTGAGGACCTGTTCGCCGATGTTGCCTCGGAGTTTGGGTGACTTGAGGTAGTCCTGGAGATCTTTCATGGAACGGGAAACTTCACCAAAAGCACCTGCTTCTTTTTTCAAGTCGGATATAACAGCGGTAGCCTGGTCGAGGCGGGAGAAGAGTTCGCGATAGTTTGACTGGAGAGATTGAGCCGATGACTTGGAGTTTAGATCCATTGATTGCTGGATGGACTTTAACCAAGCGGTGAGAGTAGGGTCTGACTTAGTGGTTTCAAGCCTGGATTTAAGAAGATTATAAAGAATGATGAAACCCAGGAGAAGAAAAGCTAAGATAATAATGGTATCAATAGACATTGAATTCATTTTAGACCAATGGAGCGAAAAATACACGAAAGAAAGAAAAGATATGGGCGACTATTAGTGGTTGCGGCCATTAATTGGGCGTTGATCGGATTGATGATCTGGAAGGTAGACCCGGAGTTGATCAGAGACTTCTTTTTCCCGGGCAGCTATCTGCCAATGACCCTGCTTTTGGCAGGAGGGATATTCTGGTTACTATCCATACTGTTCATGTCTTCCAGGCGGGCGGCCAGATGGACGGTGGGGATAATGGTATTTCTTTTCCTGAGAATTTGGGGGTTGGGAAGCATGCTGAATGCTTTATTGATATTCGGATTGCTATTGATCTCGGAAATTTACTTGCACAAAGAAAAGAAACGTCCGGCGGCGGATAGTGATATAACTTTAAATAAGTAAAGTTATCAATCAGGACAGACAATGCAACTTTCATCGAACCCGCTTAATAAAAACATCGAAAAACAGCTAACGGAGATGCTGTACGGAATATTGGCGGAGCTAAATACCCCCGAGGAATTAAAAGTGGTAATGGGTGATCTTTTGACCGACGGAGAGAGGACGGCAATGATAAAGAGACTGGGTATTGCGGTGTATCTGGACAAGGGCAGAAGCTATGAGGACATCAAGAATAATGTCAAGGTAAGCTCGGCGACCGTGGCCAGCGTGGCAAACACCCTGGGCAATCCAGGCTGGCAGGAAATGATCAAGAGAATCAAGGCTGAGGAGTGGGCAGAAGAGTGGACGAGCAAGATCTCCAAGAGCATCAAGAAGATATTACCCCTCTAGTTGATTGGGTTGGTATATAATATAGGGTAACTGAACCTTGTCATATTGTATTGAAACAAAGGAGGCAAGAATGGCCGGACGATTCTCGTCTAAAGGTCACTGCTTGGATTGTGGGGCACGACTGCCTCTCTTTTCCAGCGAATTATTCTGTGATAACTGTAAACCGGTGGAGGAAGAGCCTCAAAGGATACCGTACCAGCCACGGACCCCGGATGATGACGGGCTGGATATCAACACCCTGGCCATGCTCTCCGAGTGCGATGTCCTTCCCAAAGAGCTCCGGGAGTTTACGATCGAGGATATGCGGGACGGGGAAGAAGGGTACATTGTCCCTTGGACAATATTTGTGGACCCTATCGGAAGGATGATGATCCCCGCCAATACGAGAGTCAATCAGAAGTCCGGTGGGACATGCATTACCCGGATCCGACGCCTAGGCAGCCTGGTAATGGTGAGCAAGCGCACCATTGGAGATTATAAATGGGTGCCCGGCCAGTACGGAACTTTCGGTGCGAGCCTTAATGCCCTAATGCCGGTGAAGCTGGTGTGATACATATATGTAAGATCGTAGACCCTGTAACCCAGGGTCTTTTTTTGGCCGGTTTTAGTGTCTATAGGTTGAGTTTGGAGAACATAAGACGTAAAATCAGCTCTGCACATTGACTATTCTAACTTATCCCATGGGGGATAACCGTATCCCAACTCTTAACGTTTAGTTTGTCGAAGATCCCGGGTTAGAACAAAGGAGTTTGCCATGAAGGCATTTTCTTTCCAAAATGATCGATGTCTTAATTGTGAAGCAGAGCTACCTGAGGAGACGACTTCTCTCTTTTGTATAAACTGCGAACCAATATTTCCCGTCCAACGAAAGCCATCAGCAAAGAGTACAAGATTTAATGAGGAAGCGGAGCTAAGAAGCGCTCCCGCAATGAAGATCGGTGACTTGGCTGAAGGTGAGGTCGGCTACATCATGCATGGGGCTGTTTACACCGAAAGGGAGACGGGTGATATCAAGGTGTTCGGGAACGCAAACCTAAGCTTTGAGCGCACCGAGTTATTCATCGTAAGGGTCACACGAGAGGAAGATCTGATCCTGGTAGATTTCCGTTGCTTGAATAATAAACCGTTCAGGAAAAAGGGGTTCAGAAACGGTTCATTTGACGCTCAGATAGCAAAGTTCTAAATTCCTGGAGATTAAGAATGCAAAAGTTTTCTTTCGATAGGAACCGTTGTCTTAATTGCGAAATAGAGTTGCATGAGGGGGCTCCATCTCTTTTCTGCAGCAATTGTGAACCGGTATTCCCGAAAAAGCCCACCGCTCTGGCGCCAATGCAACCCGACGCTCACATCGGAGCAGAACAAACGGCGAGGTCGTGGTCAAGGAAAGTGATCGCAGACTTAGGTGAATATGAAGGTGGTTATATTAAACCATCGGCGATCTTCAGAGACGATCTTAACTACCGTGTACCCGCCGACTGCGAAGTAAAAGAGGAACCGGACGGGAAGTTTTCTCTTCGCGTTTTCCGCTACAAGGATCTAATCCTGGTAGATATGCATTCGATCGGGGACAGGTGGTTCAAAGACCTTAAGAGGCCTGCAGGGAATATTGTTTCATTTGAAGTTCAGATAGTCGATTTAGATCTATGACCTCATCTTAGGATGAGGTTTTTTTATTGGGGAAATGCACCAAATGCCTTCCGCCAGAGGGACAATATAGTGTTGTCAATCTTTTCCAGGAGGATGAGGAATTGCGAGAGAGGAGAGATTTTTTCTTCAGGTAGTTGAGTGGAGATACCAAGGACTGCTTTATCATCGTAGAAAAGCATTTGGGTCGAGTTACTAGCAGTTCTATTATTTTTTTTGGTAGAGTCGTACATATTTATATCCTTAAGTGATCGTTCAGGACTCACCCTTTCGGGAAGGATCAAATATGAAACGGAAGAAATCTCTTTCAGAACATTGGTACCCCGACCGTCATTGGCTAGGACTAATGAACTGGGTAGGAATTTAATTTCGATCAGACCAGGGATCTTACTTCTGAAGTAGATGGTGCCAAAAGTGCCTTGAGGGTCCGAAAATCCAGGATTGGGCAATCCTCCGGTGAGACGAACAAAACCAACCTGATTGTTGATCTCTTTCTGAACAAAGATCGAGGCAAACGAGTTTTCCGTAGAAACATCGATCGCTTCCAGGGCATTTGGATCAAAGCTAATATCAGTCTGAATCGTGTTCACGGCTTGTTTAATGCCAACTATTTCCAGTTTCATAGGGAAGATCTCCCCGAGGAGGAACTGTTTGGTGCTTGGGATGACAAAGGAAACTGTCCTGGGTGTCGGAGGGAAACCAAGATAGCGGAGAACCTTCATTTCACCTAAGACTATGGCTCCGGAAAGAAGAGAGAGTAAGGCAATGATCAGGGAGTTTCCCAGAATGGATCTGATCCCCGAGGGTGAGATTGATTCGTTCTTGTTCACCGATCTCTTGCATAACGGACAGTAATCATCTTGCTTTTTGCTGCGACAGATAAGACAGGGTGTACGCGAGGGAAGGAACAACCACCAGACAGGATAGGCAACGGCCAAGAATAATCCAAGGATAGTCAAGAAGTGAACAAGGAACCAAGCAGCAATCAGCATGGAAAAGATGGATATGAGGAGGCCGACTCCCGGAAGTATAGATTTATTCATCTGTCGACGTAGAATAGTAAATACGATAGGTCCTGTAGAGTACAGACACCGTCGTAATTAAGTTCACAACTTCCAAGAGTTCCATTTTGCAGGTATTGTTGCCAGTTTTGAACCCATATCTGTACACTATTATAGACTTCTGTTTTGTCAATTCTAGAGTTGTTGTTCACATCATACTGTAACAATGCATATGGCAAAGTAATTATTACTTCGATGATCTTAGTGATCAGGTTTGGTTGTGTGGTCGTATTAGTTGATGGATTAGAGCTAGAGGTAGTCGTGGTAGATGATTGTGAGTCGGCTGTGGAGGTAGAAGTGGTCGGAGTGGACGTTGGAGTCGTGGTAGGGGTGGAAATGGGTGACGCAGAGACCGAGAAGAACGATGCTTTGGTTGTCAAAAAGGAGCAGTCCCCATTTTCCACCAGACAAGTTCCCGGAGCAACAATGCCATCGTCGGTCCAATCAGAGGTTAAATTCCGGGATCTGTAAATGGTTAGAGTTTGCCCGTTAAATACATCACCAACATTTACGGTAATGCTGATGGGGATGGAAAATCCGAGGGTTTTTCCGAAAATCCCCCAACGGAGAACAGCCTGGCTGGTGGCGTTTTGAGGCAGAGACTGAACTTGGGCAGCATCCGGAATGTTCGCAACAAAAGAAAGTGGATCAAAGTTGGAGTTATCAGTCGCATTGATTACGACACCTTCGGGGAGATAGACAGTTGAGTTGGTAGTCCCGGTAATAATAATAGTGATCGGTTCTTCTGCCGTGAGATCGCTGGTGGACAGAAAACTTTCGGTCGAGGGAATGGAAAATAGTCCGGTAGCCAGTAGTGAATCCATTTCGTCCGGTGAGACGGAAGTGGAATCAATCTCCGGTACATTGCAGGCGGCTGTATCGAAATTACAGCCAATGCCGCAGGAGAGGGACCCTCCGGAAAAGCCCAGATTGTGGCAGGCATATGAGCGGTTATCTCCGACATCACAGTCCTCACCGGGTTCGGCCAGTTCGTTCCCGCACAAACTTATTTTTATAGAGGCATTAATGGTCCCCTGAGAATCGGCTTTGATCAAAGGGATCGAGACGAGACTAAAAGCAAATAGCAGGCTGATGATCGTTATCCATCTCATTCATTATTATTTTCTTTGTCCTCTTTTGACTTAGAAGTTTTTTTGTTGATCTCGATATTGAAGTTCTTCCTGAGGAAGTTTAGTACTATCAGTGCAACAATGACGATGATCACCCGTTGTGGCCAGGGGGAATAGACTTTAAAGAAGGAGGTAATCTTGTAGAAAATCGCCGTTATTATATTCGCCGGAACAACGGTGAAGGAAAGTTTTGCAGCAGCAGCAACTCCAATACTCGCGCCGCCTCCGGAGTCGGCTTTTTTGGATGGGAAACCCTCGAGAAAAGCAAAATATGGACCGGGTTCTGTTTTTAGCGGAAGGCTAAGAGTTACCTCAACGGATTTTGCCTGTCCCGGCTCGAGATAGAATTTTTGGGGATTATAACTAAACCATTCTCGGGACGGCCTGAGTTCCTTTTGGGTCTCGAGGTAGGAAATGCCGACCTCGTAGTCACTGGGTTCGTCCCCAGTGTTCATGACCGTTAGGGAAGGAAGTTTGTAAATCATGCCGGGGACTAGTTTATCCTCAACAACGATCTTGCCTGTGCCGACCCCAACACCTATCTTGGCCAAAGCCAAAGTGGGAAATAAAAAGAGAAAAACGAGAACAAATATTATTCTTTTCACTAAGGCTTATGATATATCACCAGGTATGTTAGAGCAATAGAAGTTAATTCACCGTAGTTGCAGTGACCGTGATGTTAGGCGACTGCTCGGTATAGACGGTTGAGGGATTTGGGGTGGTGATCTCAAGGTCAAACGTCTGGGTGCCGCTGGTGGCAACTGCGGTCGCAAGGGCTGAATCGTTAATTGTCAGAGCGGTGTAGTTGGTGGGCGGAGTACCACATGTGGCGACACAAAATTTATGAACATATTGGTCCGAACCGGCAGTTCCAGCAAGTGTCCAATCGGCCGTGTTCACACCCTTGATGAAAAAATCTTCGGCGACATTACCATTGTTGGTAGCGGTCTGAGTGGCGGCAGGATTGGTGTCGGCTGAGGCATTGTTGGCCAGAGTGCCATAAGTGACTGTTCCTGGACTAACGCTAACAGAGATGTTTTGGACAGTGACCGTAGCAGTGACAGTAGCCGTGTCAGTGGCAAGGACGATGGGGACAAAGACCAATACCGAGACAAATAAAAAGCAGGCAAGCCGAAAAACCAAATTATTAGCTTTCATACATTCCAGTATTACTTAGCTTTAAACCGATGTCAAGAGTTATTGCTGTACAGCCTGAATAGTGACAGAGATGTTTTTTTGTTGGAAGTCAGTAGATGTTGATGGAACGGTGATCCTGAGATCGAAGTTTTGGCTGCTTGATGAGGTAATGCCGGTGGCCAGCTGCTGATAGCTATCAGCCGTAGTAAATTTCGTCCAAGCTCCACCACTGTTGGTCGAAAATTCATGAACAAAAATATCCGAACCGGCGGAACTGCCGAGGGTCCATTGTGTTCCACCGGTGGCGTTACTTGTCTTAATATTGAAAGTCTCAGTGACAGTACCATCGTTGCGGGCGGTCTGAGTATCATTCAGACCCGATGAGGTCGTATCTTGGCTGGATAAGGCGGCGAGAGTCCCGTAAGTGATAGAGCCGTCGGTATCTAGAACGACCGAGATGACCGCACCACCGGCAGTCACTGAGATCTCAGCATATTTGGTATAGGTATCAAGAGCCGTCCCGGCATTTGAGACACGGAAGCAGTATGTATTACCTCCTGCGGACGAGGCTGCCTGAAATACATACTCAACCTCCGTGTAGTAGTTAGTATCAATGGTTATTGATCCTGATGTGTTTGAAGGGTCCTCGATTATTTTTCCTGCGGTGAATGTGCCGGTCGACGTCAGTTGAGCCGTAGTTGGATCCGAGTCGGCAAAATTAGCTGAGGTGACCATTTCGAACGGTGAGCCCGAGGCCACAGGAACCGAGACAAAAGTCTCGTCGCCACAGGTCGTGTCGGTCCTTTGAGCGTACTCGAGATTCAGGTCACGTGATCCCGAAACCTCACCAGTGTTCGCTACCGAAAAACGGAGTCTAATATTTGAGGCTGTTGCCTGACCGGAATGGACAACATCCTCGTTTTGCTTCCAAGTAGCGGCGGTAACATTTTTATTTACTTGTGCGTAAAGAGTGGAATAGGTATTGGTACCTGCACCGCCGACCTGGTTATGTCTAATTGTCAGTGTGAGTGAATCAAGATCCGACTGAGAAAGTGCAGAGGCGAATGTGCAGGTGCCACTGACCCAACCGGGATCGGGCACGCTTGCATTAGAGGCACAAGTGGTTTGGCCGTTGGTGGGATCATTGGCGAAGAGATCGACGTTTTCACTACCAGTAGCATAGAGCCAGACAACAATTGAAGGGACTGTGCCACCGCTCAGGTCTATTGTGCCGGTGTTGACGGTAACAAGTTCATTATCAGTACCCTCGGCTGCGTGATCAGCAATATCTCCCGCCGTTGGTTGGGTAACAGAATCATCAAGAGTACACCAGGCAGCACCGGAACAGGCGCTACCGGTAATAGCCATGTTGTTGGTGACATCGGAGGTGTCAGGTCTTATTATTCCCGCATCTTCGGTACCACTGGTCTCTCCGCCATCGTCATTCCTCCAGCGGAAATGCTTCTGATCCATGATCGGTTCACCTACCGTCCATTGAGGATATGCGGAGTAAGTAAAATATGTGGTCGAACCGGCATTTGTGACCCTGAAGCAGTACGTTGTCCCGGTGACGGCATTAGTATTTGCCTGAAGGGCATATTCTATCTCGGTGAATTGTGTTGTAGTCAAAGTAATCCCTGAAGTCTCGTTGGAAGTATCTTTGACCTGCCCGGCGACGAACGTGGCGTTCTCGTCGGTAAGACCGGATGAGATATTGGTGGACGAGGCACCATCGGTCAGATTGGTGCTGTCCTGGATATCGAACGGCTCGGAAGTAGCAGTCACCGGAACCGCGGCAAAGCTTTCGTCACCTCCACCACAAGCACCACCGACCTGGGTGGCATATTCAATTCTGTAGGCGGTACTACTTGAATCGGCAAAACCTTCGTTGGATATCTCGACACGGAGACGCATGGTAACGCTCTTGGTGCGATTCATCGAGGTGTCTTCGTCTTTTCTCCAGCTGGCCGAGGCTTCATTATTGTCGTCATTACGCCAACGATAGTGAATTTGGGTCAAGTCAGGTTGAGGGGGAGTGTAGGTGACAGTGATCTGGATATAGTCTACTAAAGCATCTTCTGCTGCACCTCCTCCAGAAACTTTTGTGTTAATAACAGAGATGACCACACCGAAATCAAGATCATTGATCTTGGCCGAGGTCCAAAACCCTGCAGTTTCACCCCAGATATCGGAGACACCCCCGTAGGAGACAGTTCCGTCCGACGTAGGCCAAAAAGTAGCCGTATCGGCTCTGGAGGTAGAGAGGATGACCCCGGTGTCGTCGACTAACTTGACTTCGTTATCTTTAATACCCCCAGCAGCCTGAGTATTACCTTCTCTCCTGTCGATGGTGACGGTAATGCCATTGATGGTGGAGTTGTCGGGAATGGTGAAGCCAAAGTTGGTGGCTTTGAGATAGTGACTGACGGCGGACTTACCTAAGGCAGCGGTAGCATAGTTGGTGTCGGCATAGATATTGGTGGGAGATGACCAGGTAACGGTGCCCACGGTGGCGTCATCGGCACCAGTTCCCGTGTAACGGGGACCAGCGCTATCTCCATATACTGAGGTGATTGGAGGAGGAAATATAAAAAATCTTGGCCAACCAGCCAATAGCATGAACGCAGCAAGTGATATGACTAACAATCTCTTAGTCATTATCCTAATGTTACACTCCGATATCGATGCTGGCTATATTAATGTAAGGTAAAATTGACGCATGGCTAAATACTATGTGACTACTACTCTTCCCTACGTTAATGCAGATCCACATATCGGTTTTGCCATGGAGATCATCAGAGCAGATGTCTTGGCGAGAACCCACAGATCAATGGGAGATGATGTGTTTTTCAATACCGGTACAGACGAGCATGGACAAAAAATCTATCAGAAAGCTATTGAGTCCGGAAAAACACCTCAGGGATACTGTAACGAATATGCCGAGAGGTTCATGAAGTTAAAAGGAATATTAAACCTTAGTTACAACAGTTTTATCAGGACCACGGATGAGCATCATTTGATGGCCGCTCAGGAATTTTGGAAACGATGTGAGGCTGCGGGGGATATATACAAGAAGATGTACAGTGTTAAGTATTGTGTCGGGTGCGAACTGGAGAAAACCGACTCGGAATTGGTCGAGGGTAAGTGCCCCATTCATCCGACTCAGCAAATACAGTTGATCGAGGAGGAAAATTATTTTTTCAGATTTTCAAAGTATCAAGACAGGTTGCTGGAGCTTTACAAGAGTGATCCGTACTTTGTGATCCCGGGGTTCAGACAAAACGAGATGGTGCAGTTCGTCTCCGGCGGATTGCAGGACTTTTCCATTTCCCGGCTTAAAGAGAAGATGCCCTGGGGAGTGGATGTCCCCGGAGACGAGTCTCAGGTAATGTATGTCTGGTTCGATGCGCTAGTGAACTACATCAGTTGCCTAGGCTGGCCGGAATCAGGTAGATTCGAAGAGTTTTGGCCAGGGGTGCAGGTGTGCGGTAAAGATAATCTGAGACAGCAAAGTGCAATGTGGCAGGCAATGTTAATGTCGGCAGGACTGATCACCTCAAAACAGATCTTAGTTGGTGGATTTTTACAGTCCGGCGGTCAGAAGATGAGTAAGAGTTTGGGAAATGTGATCGACCCGGTCGAGTGGGTAGAAAAGTACGGGGTAGATGCACTGAGATACTTCCTGACGGCTTCGGTATCCGTATTCGAGGATAGTGATGTGACCTTAGAGAGGTTCGAGGAGGCATATCAGGCTTCTTTGGCCAACGGTATCGGAAATTTATGTGCCAGAGTGGCCGCCATGGCAGAAAAAGAAGGCCTGAGTGTACCCGAAGAGGCGGTCGAGATGAGTCCGGCAGTAATTGAGCTAATTGAAAAGTATGAATTTGACGGAGCCATGAGCTTGATCTGGGAGAGGATCGCCGAGAGCGACGGGCTGATCAATAGCCGTGAGGTGTGGAAGCTTGAAGGGGAGGAGAAACGAGGACTACTGATCGATCTGGTGAAGAATTTGAGACAGATAGGAGCTAACCTGCAACCTTTTATGCCCGAAACGGCAGAAAAGATCCTCTCGCAGTTCAATAGCGGGGAGATAAAGAGGACAGAGGCTCTATTTATGAGACTGGAGAAATAATGCTGACCGATACACACTGCCACTTACAGGACGCTAAACTTTCGGAGACTAAGGATGTGCTCTCAAGAGCATTGCAGGCAGGAGTGGAGAGAGTAATCTCCCCAATGACCGAGCTATGGAGTTGGGACGAGGTACGAGGACTAATCGAAACAAATGAGCCTGTTTACGCTCTGGTAGGGATCCACCCGGAGGAGTTGGAGGAGGTAGGACCATTGAGCCTAGAAATGAAGAGGATGGAGGAGATCCTGAAACATCCAAAGGTGGTAGGTGTGGGAGAGATGGGATTGGACTTTTATTATGACAAGGAAAAAAAGAGCAAAAAGAAGCAATTAGAGTTCTTTCGGGCACAGATGGAGTTGGCGGTAAACCTTGGAGTACCTGTAGCCATACATATGAGAGAGGCCGAGACGGAGATGAGGGAGGCACTTGCAGGCTTAAAAAAGATGCCTGCCGGGCAGTTTCACTGTTTTGCGGGAAGTGAGGAATTCTTAAAGGAGATCCTGGAAATGGGTTTTTATGTCAGTTTCTGTGGGAATGTGACCTATAAAGGGGCCGAAAACCTGAGAAACCTGGTAAAAAAGGTTCCTTTGGAGAGGCTGCTTCTGGAGACAGACAGCCCATATTTATCCCCCGAACCCTTAAGAGGAACTGTAAATGAGCCCGCAAATGTTAAAATAATAGCTGAGTTTATTGCTAATTTGAGGGGCGAGAGTTTCGAGAAAGTTGCCCAGCAGACTCAGCAAAACACCAATTATGTTTACTTTCCTTAGATATCTTATAAATAAATATCCCCACGCAAGCCAGAGAGCCTTGGAGATATTGCCAGGTCTAACCAGCTGGAGTTTTATATTGTTCCCTGTCTGGGGGTCTATTTTCTGGCCTATCGGTGTCGCCTATTTCATCATCGCTTTCAACGTTTATTGGCTTTACAGGTCGACCACTCTGGCTTGGGCAGCAGTCATATCATATTACCGAATCCAAGCCTGGCAAAAATATGACTGGATGGGAGACGTACTGGGATTCTCCGACTGGGAGGAAGTGAACTTACAAGGAACCGGGGGAGATACTTGTCCGCACACTGGAGGCTTTGGTCAAACAAACTATCGGGGCTAAACAGATCATTCCGATCATCGCCATGGAGATGAGGGCGGGAGAAGAGATCAATGAAAGTAGGGTGGAGATGATCAAGAAGGAGTTCAAAGATACATTTGCAGGACTGTTTTTTACCTATCACCCGGCCGATTTGGAGGGAGAGGTAGTGGGTAAATCCAGCAACGCTGCCTGGGCAGGTAAAGAATTTAAAAAAGAGCTGGCGAAACATAAGGATTGGGATATCAACAAAATGACTATTTCATCCGTTGACTGTGATGTGGCGCTGCATCCTAATCACCTGGCAGCCGTGGCCTTCCACTTTTTGGATGACCCACACCGTTACAGCAAGATTTGGCAAGGGGCGATCGTTTTCTACAATAATATTGAAAGAATCCCATGGCCGATGAGAGTGTTCAACAGAATGAGTAGCGTGATCAATATGGCCCAGCTCTCCCGCCCCGACAGATTGATAAATTTCTCCACTTATACTTTGAGCTTGAAGCTAATGGACGAGATCGATTACTGGGATACGGACGTAATTCCCGAAGACTATCGAATTTTCTTTAAGACTTATTTTGCTACCAAAGGTGAAGTAGAGGTGGAACCTTTATATATCAGTGTGTCAGCCGATGCAGCGGAGGCCCAGGGATTCTGGAGTACTTACACAAATACATATGAGCAAGTAAAAAGATGGGCATGGGGAGCAAGTGATGATGCTTATATCATCAAGAAATATATTTTGGACAAAGAGGCACCTTTCTGGGACAAGACTATCAGAGTATTCAAGGTGATAGAGGATCACTTTATGTGGCCGGTGAACTGGTTCATCATTACACTGGGAGCGAACATGCCTCCTTTGCTAAATGAAACTTTTTCAAGAACGGTGATGGGAAAAACTTTACCTCAGGTATCTTCGGCCATCATGACTATTTCTCTGGTGAGTATGTTGGCAATGGTATTGATCGATATTAAGGCAAGACCTAAGGTAAAAGATCTGCCTTTATGGAGAAAGATCGTCTCTCCTTTTGAATTTGTCCTATTACCGGTAGTGGGTTTTTTCTTCTCAGCGCTACCAGGACTAGATGCACATACGAGACTGATGATGGGAAAATATCTTGAATACAGAGTGACCGAGAAAAAAGCTTGACGAGCCTGTAGAATGCTATACTTTAGGTGTGAATGAGGAAGGAAAAATGACCTGGTCTCAGATGATCTTCACCATTGGAAT
>CAZYOB010000017.1:21370-22792 GCA_964648275.1 uncultured Pseudomonadales bacterium | reverse complement strand
ATTCTTACTCCAAAGAAAAGATTAATAGCTGTGACTACCGTATCAAATTCAAAACAGCCGATGACGGTGGAAAAACAGTTAAGGTTGAGTTATTCCGCTCCGATACCAAGACAATCAGCATTGATTCGGGAGGCAGGGTAGTCACTCTCTCTATTGGATCCAATCAAGAAGGTCAGATCGTTAATAGTGTTCCGGACTGTCAAAAGGAATATTTCTATGTCTTAAGGGCAGTAGATGCTTCTGATAATGTATCCGGCATAGTAGGGGATGGATATACCAAAGTCATTACCGAAACCTCTACCACAACCGCAACCCAGACTACTACGACTACTCCAGGAGCCTTATTATCCACTTCATCTCAAGTAACTCAGCCGGGAGATGTAACTACCCCTGGATCAGATTCTGAGGACGAGGCAACAGCTGATGGGACACCGGAAGAAATAACAGTTTCGCCCTCACCCGAGGTTCTCGGTTCCCAAACTTCCACTAGCAAACTATACAAGTGGTTGATTATCCCCTTGCTTCTGATCGCAGGTTACTTCATCATGCGCTCGTACAAAAAAATAGCCTAAAATAGAGTTATGAAGTTATGGTTGGGTTATTTACTTGTCGGATCTTCTCTAGTGATTCTTATCCTCACCTACCTTCCCATAATCAAGCAAGAATCGGATTTCCAAATTAGGCGACTGGATAGTACCCCCTCAACTGAAGTGGTCAAGCCAGTCTCTCCGAATTTCGGCATCATGATTCCTAAACTTGCCATCAACTCGGCAGTCATAAAAGATGTTGATCCTTTTGATCCAACGATCTATCAATCTGCCCTCTCTCTCGGAGTCGCTCATGCAAAGGGAAGCTCGGTGCCCGGAGAAAAAGGTAACGTATTTATTTTTGCCCATTCATCCGTAAATTTCGTTGAGGCTCTAAAATATAATTCCATTTTTTATCTCCTGCCGAAACTGTATGATGGTGACGAAATCACTCTTTATTTCCAATACAAGCCATATAAATATTTGGTTACCGAAAAGCTTGTGGTTGAGCCGGACAGAATTGATTACCTGACCGGTTTGAACTCCAATGACTTGATCCTCATGACCTGTTACCCCCCGGGAACCAACCTGAAACGATTTATTATCTTGGCTACACCTCTTAAGGAAGAATAAATATAATCTTCACCTGGAAAATCTCAAAGAACTCCAACGACTATTTTTTTACCAAAGTTTGACACGATTGTTTTTTAAGTCTATAACAATAATAGATTCATGGACAGATATTAATTAATAATTTCTGAATGAACAAAACAGTTATTTTTCTCCTCTCCTTGTTAATAGCTTCGGGCTTTGCCTATATGGTCTATTCCTCTCTAACCCCGAGATCCTCTGCCTCCGAAACGCGTCCGACCTTAAATTGGGGAAGCAAGGTAAA
>CAZYOB010000017.1:15282-21270 GCA_964648275.1 uncultured Pseudomonadales bacterium | reverse complement strand
ACCTGCACTAAAGCAACCAAGATTAGCTAGAAAACAACCCCCCGAGTGGGGGTTGTTTTGTGCCATAATGATTTATAGCTATGGCCGCCCATCCGCTTCATCTACTTTTCGTGCCCCACCCGCACAATAACCACAAACCAAAAATTCTCTGGCATCAATCTATCTTAGTTTTGTTCGGACTGCTGATAATGGGTAGATCCCTCATAGATATTTTTTCCGGGGTCAGGCCGGGGATACTCGGATTTGCTTCCCAAATAGCTCCGGAGAAAGTCATTGAATTGACTAATCAAGAACGCCAGACGAACAATCTTCCCCCCCTTACATACAACAAAGAATTGTCCGATGCTGCTCAAGTAAAAGCGATTGATATGTTCGCCAATAATTATTGGGCTCATGTTTCACCCACCGGCACCGAGCCATGGAGTTTCATGATCAACTCCGGCTATAACTATCTTCACGCCGGAGAAAATCTAGCCAGAGACTTCAGTAACCCCAATGACATTGTCGTCGCCTGGATGGCTTCTCCCACTCATCGGCGCAATATTCTTGACGGTCGCTACAAAGATATTGGCATTGCCGTTGTGGACGGATATATAAACGGAGTTGAGACTACTTTGGTCGTTCAAATGTTTGGGGTCAGACAATCTGCTGCAGCGGAAGTAGCTTCAGGTAATGTCGTCAGTCAGGTATATGCTCAGGAGATTCCCAAGGTATATCCTGCAACCACCATTTCTCCCTTCGACGCCAAGAAGTCCTGGTCTATTGCCCTTGTTACTATCATCATCCTTGCCCTCGCTCTTGATTGGTTCTTCGTCTGGAAAAATAACATCATTCGCATCTCCGGTAAGACCTGGGCACATTTGACCTACTTCCTGACTCTGGCTGTCATTCTCTTCATTATTCGTCAAGGATTAGTTCTATGAGAGCTCAAATTGCTAAAAAACACCTCGACTATCTTGTTCTACTAATTGCTGCTGCCCTGGCAATAGTCCTTGTTCTGGTTTTCGCATCGAATAAACAATTGGTGTCTCTGGTCGTCATTTCTTTTTCCGTCTTTTATTTTCTCTGGGGGATTATCCATCATACATTCGAGAAGTCGCTCCACCCTGAAGTAGTGCTCGAGTATCTTCTTTATTCAGTCTTGGGAGCATTCCTTATCATTGGTTTGGTTTGATGACTTGCCAGGGGCACTATAATCGTCTTTGCATGAAAATTTCAGTTACTGGCTAGTTGACTATATAGGCACCAACTTTATTCACTACTAAGAAACACCGTTACGTGGTATAAAGACAACCAGTAGTGGCGCCCACTTAAAGAAAAATCAGAAATTATTTATCAAATAAATAAACATGGGACTGGAAGTAATCAAATCCAAAAAGATCAGACTACCCAAAGATGCAGATCTTTTCCGACAAACTTACGAAAAGCAGGAATCGATTGAAAGCGTTCACGTCATCAAATTGGCGGTCTTTCCAGATGACTATGGTGGTTGGTTTAAAGAATCCATCAGATTAGACGAAAACGGTCACGTCCTCTCCCTCATTGAAAAGGGGATTGAATTCTCCCCTGTTCAGATGAACATGGTCAATCTTGCTCCCGGGACACAACGATTCTGGCACATTCATTTGGAACAAAATGAGATCTGGACTACCAACGGAACACTCTTGATCGGTTTGATCGATTTCCGCGAAGGATCACCCACTTACGGTCAAAAAACCAAAGTGATTCTATCCTCCGAAAAAGCCTTGTTCATTCCCTCTGGAGTCGCTCATGGATTCATTAATCCCACGGATAAATACGTTACTCTAAATTACTTCACCGATAAATACTTCGTCGGCGATGAAACCACCCAGGAGTGCAGGATTGATCCTCAGGATGTCCCATTCGATTTTGTTAAGCCTGAATTAATGTAAATATGGAAAAAATTCTTGTTACCGGTGCCAACGGATTGGTAGGTTCCCGATTCATCGAGTTGTCGAAAAATAAATACAAGTTCCTTACCCCGGATCTCCCTGATTTTGATATCACCGACGTCGATTCGGTCTATAAAACACTCCTCGACTTCAGCCCGGACTGGGTCATCAACTTTGCCGCCTTCACCGATGTCAACGCCGCCGAATCCCAGCCTCACGACGAGTCTTCTCTTGCTTGGAAAGTAAACGTCAATGGTGTAGAGAACTTGGTAAACGCTTTTCTCTCGGACAAGATCATCCACATTAGCACCGATATGGTCTTCTCCGGAGATCTCTCTCAACCCGGCCCTTTTGATGAATACGACAAAACTCAGGAAGACCCATTAAAACTGACCTGGTACGGCTATACCAAAAACCAAGCTGAGAAAGTAATTCTCAAACATGGGGGATCGATATTAAGAATCATTTACCCCGTCAGAGCACACTTCCCGCAAAAGCTGGACTACATTAGAGCAGCACTCGCCCGTTACAAAGAAGGAAAAATGTATCCGCTCTTTTACGACCAGCAGATCGGCATTGCCTTTATCGATGAAATTTCTGAAACTCTCAATCAAATAGTTGAGCAGGATGCCAGGGGCATCTTCCATGCCAGCTCCGATACCACCAATCCCTTGGATCTTATTACCTATACTCTGGAACAGTTGGGAGAAGAACCTAAACTCGAGAAAGCCTCCATCGTCGAATTCCTAAAAACTCAACCAAATCCATATCGATATCCTCAGTTTGGAGGTCTGAGGGTTGTCTCTACCGAAAGCGAATTAGGCGTACATTTTTCTACCTGGCAGACCGTGGTTGAAAAACTTATCGCCCAGGGGTTATCCTTAGAGTAGGGTTTATGAAAAAAATTGCATTACTATTTCTTTTGTTGTTTTTGAGCTTCACCCCCTCTAGTGTTTTTGCGGATGCCAAATCTGATTATGAATACCAACTTGCCCAGTACCGGAGAAGTTACAGCGAGTTCACTCAGCTAAAAAGAGACTATCTCCTTAATCCCACTCTGGATAATCAACAAAAATCCATCATCGTTGCCAAACAAGCTCTTCTCGCCAGAGACCTTGGAAAAGCGGCCTATGCCCGCTACATGGCGGATCTGATTACCGGACATAACACCAACTACCCCGTTTTCCAGACGATACTTACACGTTTAGGGAACGCTATTACTTTTTATGCCTCAAGCTCCACCAAATCCCAGACGATCGCCACCCCTGAAGATCTTAAAGTCTTTAGCGAACAGTACAATCTGGATACAATTGTTCCGGACAGAAGTTTTTATTACGGTCAGGTAGCCGCCAAACTCGCCCAACTCATTCGGTTCCAGCTTGATGCCAACAGGATCCTTGAATCCATCTATCCGAAATTGCCCGACCCACAACCGATTCAATTAAAAGCCCGTCTGGAAGGCATTCCTCTTCTGGCTGAAGAAATAAATCAGAAAATCGCCACTGAGGCAGCTCTGATCATTCCCCAGTATGAAGAAGCTCCCATCTTTGCTGATCAATATTTCACCAGGGTTATGGAGTCTTTGGCTGACATTAGAGCCAGACAGTCTGCCCTTGTAGATCAATTAGTGGATATCGACGTTAACTATGCCCAATTCTGAGATCAAAATCAATCCTGAAGCTCTCGAGATCCTTAATAAGATCAAATCCGGAGAATATATAAAGGTTGTCAAAGCCAAAATTGCCCCATTTAGATGGTATATCTTGGGCGCGGGCATTTTGATCCTTCTCCTTCTGGCGATCTCAATAGGCCGCTCCATCTCAAGGAGAGCCAACCGGGTCTATGCTCCGCCGGTAATCGACATTACCACTACCCCGACGATTTCACAAAAGGCCTCGGTCTTTGGTTCACTAAAGAGGAGTATTCAGGACTTCAGCACCTCTCTACCGGACCCTGCAATTCCCTTCTACGATAACACTATAAATTTGGAAAAAACCCTCTATTAATTAAGCTTGTGATAATATAAAGCTCATGGCAAAAGAAACAGTCAAAAAAACAGTTAGAAAATCAGTCAAAAAGGCCGTCCCAGCCAAAAGCAGGAAGACCGAGATCATAAAAGACATTCAGGCAAAAAACGCCGAAATAAAAGCCGTGAAGAAAAACAACATGAGTTTTGTCATTAAACTCATTGCAGTCATTCTTCTCGGGACAGCCGCTTTCCTCCTGGCTCAAAAATATCGCAGCGTCTTTGTTGCAGGAATGGTCAATACCCGCCCGGTCACCAAATGGGAATTAAACAGAAGACTTGTCGAAAGATACGGCAAAGTAGCCTTCGATGAAATTGTTACCGAAGTACTTCTTATGGATGCCGCCAAGGAAAATGGTGTCACCGTCTCCAAACAGGAAATTGAAGCAGAAGTTGCTTTGAACGAAACCAACTATGGAGGCAAAGATGCTCTCAGAGAGATGGCCAAAACCGCCGGTATCACCACTGACAAACAACTCAATGACTTCTTCGAGCTAAAGCTTACCGTCAGCAAACTCCAGGAGAAACTTTTCCCCGAAGAGGTGACTGATGAAGAGATTAAGACCTACTACGATGAGAACAAAGAGCTGGTCTATAAAGACAAGAGTCTAGATGATGTTAAAGAAGAAATTAAATCTCAGCTACTCCAACAGAAAGTATCTCAGAAATTCTCCGAATGGTTCGGCAAACTGAGAGAGGACGCCAAGATTAGTAACTTCATGGAAAGTTAATGAAAAAGCCTGCCCGGCCAAAATCTCAAGAAAAAAATCACTCTCCTCTTGAGAAGGTCCGAAGGCAGATGCGTAAATGGGGCATCCCGCTCAGTACAACAGTAATTGTCATCGTCTTCATTCTTATTGGCTTGCTGGTCAGAAATAATGACCAGCAAATTGCTCCTGCCCCGGAGGATGAGGTACCGGTGATCGTCAATCCGGATATCATTCCTCTTCCATCTCCTGTTTATCGGTCACAAAACTCGGTCGAGGCAGTCATCAGGATCAATCAACCTCGACGTAGTTTCCGCCCGGACGAACTCTCCCAGAAACAACTTGCTCAGATGCTCTGGGCTGCCCAGGGTGTCACCACAGACTGGGGGGGCCGTACAGTCACCAGTTCTAAATCAACCTTCCCCTTAACCGTTTATGCTCTAGTGAACAACGTTGAGAATCTTGAAAAAGGTGTCTATCAATACATCTCCGGAGAAAGACTCCCTGCTCACCAGCTCCTTCCGTTAAAACTCGGAGATTTAGGTGGGACTCTTTTTGATCTGGTCAATCAGACCCCGCTGAAGGAGCCACCGGTAGTTTTTATCATCACGGGTGACCTGAAGAAAATGGCTACTGCCTACGGCGGTGTCGCCCACGATAGGGAAGTCTATCTCGAAGCCGGACATGCCACACAAAACATGTACCTTCAGGCAGAAAGCCTGAAACTCGGGATGATCGCTCTTCCTAATTTCGATGAAAGCCAAGTCCGCCTACTGCTTTCAATTCCAACAACGGAAACTATAATCTACCTTGCTCCGGTAGGATTTATCAAAGAATAAAAAATATGGCCGAAAAACAACCGACACCAATACAGCCTTCAATGCTTACAAAAGAAGGCAAGGTCGATCCTAAGTTAGCTGCCCAGGAAGCCGAACGAAGAATCAGAGCCCAAATGGAAGCAACCAAGCAAAAAAATTTGGAAAACGCTCGAAAACTTAAAGAAGCCGAAGAAGCAGCCAAAGACCGAGGTGATCAACACAGTCCATAATTATTTCTTTTTCCTCCACTCGGAAATTTTCTTGTGATCTCCAGATAGTAGTACTTCCGGAACTTTCCAGCCCTTATACTCCGCCGGTCTCGTATATTGTGGGTATTCCATTTCGATCTCCTCACTGTACGACTCTTCCGTCAGTGACTCGGGGTTGCCAAGGGCTCCAGGAATCAATCTAATGATGCTGTCCACCACTACCATCACCGGTAACTCACCACCCGACAGAACATATCCTCCGATTGAATACACCTTATCTGCTAAATGATCGTGAACCCTGTGATCCATTCCCTC
>CAZYOB010000017.1:0-15182 GCA_964648275.1 uncultured Pseudomonadales bacterium | reverse complement strand
ATCTTCATTAAGGTCAATTATACCGTCCTGCCTCACTCGTAGGATATAATCTACCCCATGCCAAGACTAGTCAAAAAAACAGCCACTGCCCCGGTAATAGTAGGAGATAAACATATTTGCATGTGCGGTTTGTCTGAAAACCAGCCCTTCTGCGATAAATCCCATCACAAGACCAAAGACGAAGATAAAGAAAAACTCTACTGGTACGAGGGAGAGAATCGGGAAGAGGTCACGACCGAGGCCGATGAATGCGAGGGTTGTACTGGTAATTGCTGTCACGAAGATTAATAATGAGGCTATGAAGAAACTCCCCTTAGCTGTCGTCATCATCCCCACGTACAACGAAGCCGATTCCATTGGCAAGATGATCGAACACCTGATGAAGATCACCTTTCCTAAGGTAAAAGACTGGGAATGTAAGGTCCTTATCGTCGATGACACCTCACCAGACGGTACCTACAAAATAGTCCAGAAGCTTCAGAAGAAATACGATAATCTCTTCCTTTCGCTTGCCGCCAAGAAATCTGGCATTGGGGCTGCCTATGTCCGTGGTTTTAAATATGCCATGGAGGAACTCAACGCCGATGTCGTTATCGAATTTGACGGAGATTTTCAACATCCTCCAAAAGACATTCCCGTCATGCTCAAGGAAATTCATCACGGAGCCGACTATGTCTTGGGCTCTCGCAAAATAAAAGGTGGCAGTAATCCCAAAGGTTGGGGATTCAAAAGACTTTTCCTTAGCGAAATGGGAGGTCTCACAGCCCGCTTTGTTTTATTTTTTCCCTTCAAGAACTTCTTCAGGATCACCGATCCAACTACCGGCATGAAAGCCACCAGAGTGAAAGGGTTTGCCGATACCATCGATATAGATCACCTCTACTCACGCAGTTTCGGATACAAGTTGGAATTTTTATACAAGACCGTTAAATTGGGTGCCTCGGTCAAAGAAATCCCCCTCCGGTTCGGACTTCGTACCAAAGGAGAATCCAAGATCGAGCCTCAAACTGCCAAGGAGGTTTTTAAAGTTGTCTTTCTGCTGCGCTTCTTCGATGAAACCACCCAAAAATTTATGAAATTCGGCATTATCGGTGGTTTTGGTTTTGTCATCAACCTTCTCGGTCTTAAGATCTTCAGCAACTATATGAAACCGCTCTCCTTGGAAGTCGGTGTCAGAAATGGCATTGCCAATGCTCTGGCCTCGGAAATTTCCATCATTTCCAACTTCATTTTCAACAATCTCTGGACTTTCTCGGGACAGAAACTTAGCTTAGGCAAACATATGCTGAAGAAGTTCGCCGCCTTCAATCTTTCATCGATCTTCGGTGGGATTCTAGTACCTACTCTGATCATCGCCCTGGGTACACAGATATTTGGCGACGACACTAAGACGCTCTTCCTGGTACTGGCGGTCTTCGGCTTCACAGTACCTTTCAACTGGTTTGTCTACAACACCCTCATCTGGAAGAAAAAGGCCTAAAAAGGCCGGACTTGCTCCTCATACAGTTATAGGATAAAATAGGGGCATCTCATTGCACCTTAAAGCTTGTTAACTCCTCAAGGAGGGATTAATGACTAAACCTCTAGCTTCAGATGGTTCGGTCCTACTGGAAATTACCAGGAGATGCTACTCTGATTGCCCTTGGTGCTATCTTGGCTCTCGGAAAGGCTCCAAACAGCCAAACGTTCCGTACGAAACCCTAGAAAAACGCCTCGAATGGGCATACCAGTTCGTTGATTGTTCGGTCATCTGTCTATTAGGGGGTGAACCTCTACTCCATCCTAACCTGATCAAACTCATCTGGAAAATAATCGGTTTGGGGAAAACCCCCAGCATTATTACTTCAGGTAGAACATCCAGCATCTCTTATGAACAGGAGAACTACAAGAAAGTTCTCGAATTATACGAGAGAGGTCTTCTCGATATAGAGATCAGCTATCACCCCGGGCAAAATGATAAACAATATGCTCAAATGGTGGCAGACCTCAGATCACGATACCAAAGCCGCCGTCAGGCACTTCTTGAAATGGAAAGGTATGAGAAAAGTGATTACGACCTTACCTCCACTGTAGTCATAGATGAAACCTATGTGAACGACTGGGTGAAATTTTTCTCCCTTGTCGAAACACTCATGATTATCAGCTATGATGAAGGACCTGTTCCTGGGGTAGTTCCGGACCTCGCTTATGCTCATGCCGCCTTCAGAAAACACTTCGCACCCTATGATGAGTCTCGATTCAACGCCACTATTATGAACCCAAAAATCGGGATCACTAATTTCAGAGCCAAAATCCGTCTCGTCGGTAAAATCGGCATCGAAGAAATAACACCTGACACCTTTCTAGTGAGAAAACCTAAGGGGGGAATATGCTCAGCCATGGAAGTGAGACTTGAGGGAGAACAGATCATCTTGCCGAGTGCACTCATCAGAGTTGATGGAGATCTCTGCTTTAGTCGGCCTGAGTGCATCGCTGCCTCTCGGGGACTATGCAACGTCGATATCCACGATGAGCTTTCAATTTACCGTACGGTAAGAAGGTCTCTAAAGGATATAAAGAAGGAAATAATCACGGCCAAGCGGGCAACAGCTTCCTCACCTACTCAATATTGCATGGCAGACCGCGATTATCCCAAAGGTTCTCCGGAAGCGGAAGAATGTAACTCCTGTCCTTTCGATCTCTCATGCAATGCATGTCACACTCCGGCTGAGAGTTGGTAACAAGTAGAGGGTCATTATTGACCCTCTTTTTTTATGGAAAAAATGTTTATAAATACGGGGCCCAGTCGGCGATCGGGGCGTAATTATTTAGCAGGAAATTCCAGGTGAACAAGATCACCGGTATTGCCAATACTCCCAGGATAATTTTTGCTTCCTTCTTCTGCAACACTTCATCCCAACCGATCAGTATCAGAGGAGCGATTGGTAGGATGTAACGGCTGATATCTCTGTGAGCCACAAATAAAGTCGATAGGAAATAAAGTCCGGCAAAGTAATACTCCACTGTCAGTTTTTTGTCCCGCAGCTTCATCACACCCAAGCCAAAGATAAGCCAGGTCCAAATGACATCCTCCAGCCAGAAACTTCCCACCCAACTCTCACCCAGAGGTGTGAACACCGAGAATGGCGGCCAAAAAAGATGAATATTGTCTCCGCTGTGGAAATACGCCCAGAAATCACCTGTCCGCATTCCGTAAAACCAGAACAGTAGTGGGATAGCCGCTACCTGCAATAACACTGGCAACATTTTTAAGTTGATCTTCTTGCTCTTGAACCAGTCCATTAGGAACACCAAACCATAGGCACCCAAAAGTATGACTGCCGGGCTTTTGGTCAGCTGGGCCAGCGCCCCAAAGAGTCCTGCCAACCAATAATTTTCTTTCTTGAAGTAAAAAATACTAGTCAGGATAAAGAATATGAACCAAGGCTCGGGTGAACCCACTACTCTCACTGCCAACCACCTCGCGGGCAGTATTAAAAACACCAGACTAAGCCACTTTGCGTTCGAGCTTAGCTTGAACTCGGTCAGCAATCTGAAATAAGCGAGGAAGCACAACACTGTTCCCAATAGGGAAGCGAAAAGCATCGCCCATGGCCCTCTCATAAAGATATCGAAGATACTGATTATTGCCGGATATAAAGGGAAATGTGCTGGGTAATATTCTGTCGGTAGAGGGCTGGAGAACTTATTCATGATCTCTGACTTGTTGTACCAGGTTTTCTCCACCACCAGATAATTAGGTCCGTCATAGTTTTCCCAAAGAATTACGCTGCCCTGAGTGAAGTCTAACCTCCACATTGGCAGGTCCATTTTCAAAAGGAAAGGTAACCAAATAAACACCGTCACAGCCGCAACAATCAGGGCTAATATAAGTCTTTTCATCTATACCTTAGTATATACTTGACCTAATGGCTAGACAAATAGATAAGCTAAGTGTTTTCCTGCCTTGTTACAACGAGGAAGCCAACCTGAAGAACACTTATTTAAACGTCAAAGAAAATCTTGAAAAAAACGTATCGGAATACGAAATTATCATCGTCAACGACGGCTCAAAAGATAAGACCGGAGAAATAGCCGACGCGCTCGCTAAAAAGGACAAATCGGTTAAGGTCATTCATCACAATCCCAACCGGGGTTATGGTGCCGCCTTCAAGAGCGGTTTCTATAATGCATCTCTTCCTTGGATCGCTTTCATCGACGCCGACGGTCAGTTTGATTTTTCTGAGATCAGCCACTTTCTGGAAACTCAAAAAAATACCGATGCCGATCTAGTCATTGGCTATTACCTGGGGAGGAAAGTATCTGCCCTCAGGAAACTTAACTCCTTCCTTTGGCAGGTTGTTGTCTTCATCCTCTTTGGACTCAGGGTCAAAGATATCGATTGTGGATTCAAACTGGTCTCCAAAAAAGTCATTGACACCATTCCTCGTCTCGAGAGTGAGAGAGGTGCTTTTATCTCTTCTGAATTTCTCATTAAGGTTAGAAAATCCGGTTTCAAGATTGTTGAAATTGGTGTAAACCATTACCCCAGAAAACAAGGAGAGGCCACCGGTGCCAAACTCAACGTCATTATCAGAAGTTTTCTGGACCTATTTAGTCTTTGGACCAAACTTAGATGATCGACTGGATCAAAAAAAACAAAATCGAAGCCTTTATTTTGGTGCTGATCATTCTCGCCGCACTCTTTCTCAGACTCTATCGTATCGATGAGTACATGACTTTTCTTGGAGACGAAGGTAGGGATGTTCGCATCGTCCGTGACCTGATTACCAAAGGTAACCTCGTTTTCATTGGTCCGCAAACCAGCATCGGCAATATGTATCTTGGTCCGCTCTACTACTATATGATGGCTCCCGCCCTGCTTCTCTCCAATCTCAACCCCGTCGGGCCGGCTATCATGAACGCCCTTCTGGGAACACTGACCATTTTTCTGACTTACTACCTTGGAAAAAAATGGTTCAGTCCTGCAGCCGGTCTCATCGGCGCTCTTCTCTTCGCCCTTTCCCCGGTCGCCATTATTTATTCTCATTCGTCCTGGAACCCCAACCCCATGCCCTTCTTCGCCCTACTATCCGTCTGGGGTATATATGAGGTCTGGCAGAAGCACTCTTTCCGTTGCCTTCCCTGGGTTGGAGTATCGTTCGCCTTTGCTCTGCAAATGCATTACCTGGGGTTGATTCTCATTCCCACTCTCGGTATTTTCTGGCTACTCACACTACTAAACGTCAAAAAGGATCCAAAAATGGTCCGGGCATTCTGGGTTAAGACCATTTGGGCATTTGTGATCTTCCTTCTACTTATGTCCCCTCTGGTCCTTTTTGACCTCAAACATCAAGGTCAAAACCTTAATGCCTTTAAAACTTTCTTCGCCGATCGCCAAACGACCATTAATGTTAACCCCGCCAGATCTGACCGTTACCTGCCCGCTATTCAATCGGTAACCTCCGAGCTACTTCTCGGTAGACAAATGACTTATTCGACTCTCACGGCGCTCATCATTGCTTTGGTTTCCATCTGGGCTTACTTGGGGAAACCAAAAACCAAGATCACTGATTTTCTCAAGAGTAAAAAGGACCCTGCCTTAAGTGTTGTCTTCACTTGGATTTTCTTCGGCATTCTCGGACTGGGAGTCTACAAACAACACATCTATGCCCATTACTTCGGCTTCCTCTTTCCTGCGGTTTATCTCCTCGTTGGCTACCTCATCTCATTCCTCTGGAAAAAGGGGATTATATTTAAGATTCTTTCCGCGATCTACCTCATCTTTCTTATCTACTTCCCGCTTCTCAACTCTCCGTTAAGGTTCGAACCCAATAGACAACTCTCCCGCACCGAAGCCGCCGTTGATCTCATCATCAAAGAATCCACCGGAGAGCCTTTTAACTTTGCTCTCATCGCCAAACAAAATTATGATGAATCCTACCGTTATTTCTTTGAGAACAAGAAATCGAAAATGTTCCGGGGGGAAGATTTAGTGACCGAACAGCTCTTCATTATTTGTGAAGATGGAGATACCTGCGCTCCTGAAGGTCACTCACAATATCAAATTGCCATTTTTGGCATCGCCAAGATAGACCGGGAATGGAAGTTGGATCACTTAAGGATTTATCGTTTAATCCACCCCAAGCAATGATTACCACGCCTCAGCCTTTTGTCTGGCTCGACCTCGAGATGACCGACCTGGATCCCCAAAAGGGCACTATTATTGAGATCGCCTCTCTCATTACCGACTTCCAGTTGAACGTCTTAGATGAAGGTCCTGATATTGTTATTCATCAGCCTAAAAAAGTCTTGGATGAAATGGGTAATTGGTACAAGGAGCATTTTACTCAATCCGGTTTACTTGAAGAGATCAAGCTCTCCGACATCACTCTTGATAATGCAGAAAGAAAGACCCTATCTTTCATCAAAAAACACTGTGCCCCCCAATCAGGAGTTCTTGCAGGCTGCTCTGTCCATGTAGACCGGCTATTTCTCTACCATCACATGCCTAAAGTTTATGGCTATCTTCACCACCACATTCTCGACGTAGATACGTTTAAAGAAGCCGCCTTTCACTGGTATCCCAATCTCCCTGAATTCTCCAGGGCGAAAGCCCATCGAGCCCATGACGACATCCTCGATTCAATTGCTGAGTTAAAATACTATAAAGAGAACATCCTCAAAAACCCATGAAACCTAAACTATCCGTTGTCATCACCAACTATAACGAAAAAGAGAATCTACAAAGAGGAGTTCTGGAACAAATGCACCAGTATCTTAAGAGTGTCGATTTTTCCTGGGAAGTCATCATCAACGACGATGGCTCGACCGATGGGGGAGACCAGATCATCAAGAAATTTGTTGAAAAGAATAAAGACTTCAAGCTGATCCATGGGAGCCACGGAGGAAAAGCCGCAGGTTTATTAAACGGTATTAAACATGCCACAGGAGAGATCATTCTCACCACCGATATGGATCAGTCAACTCCACTGAATGAGTTTGATAAGCTCTACCCCTGGTTTGGTAAGGGATACGACGTAGTCTTCGGTTCAAGAGGCAAGCTGAGAGAAAACTTCCCCTGGTATCGACAACTTACCTCTTGGGGTTTCCGAACCGTTAGAAGTATTTTTCTTTTAAGGCATGTCTCCGACACCCAGTGCGGCTTCAAGGCATACAAGTCGGAAGTATTAAAAAGGATCTTCCCGAAACTTGAAGTACTAAAAAACAATCTTTCCAAAGGTTGGGTGGTCTCCGCCTTTGACGTAGAGCTTCTCTACATGGCCGAAAAAGTCGGCGCCAATCTTAAAGAAGTTGAGGTCAAATGGAGAGATGAAGATACCTCCACTGGCAAGCAAAGGAACTTTGTCAAAGAATCAGTCGACATGTTAAAACAAATACTCATGGTCAAGATGAACGATTCTGCCGGAAAATATGAAAAAATTTAAAATTGCCACGGTAATCTTTGTCGTCTCCGCTATGCTTTTTGCGATCTTTCGTCTCGTAAATCTCACCTCCATCCCGGTCTTTGTCGACGAGGCGATATATATTCGCTGGTCTCAAATAATGAAGGCCGAAGCAACCCTTCGTTTTTTACCCCTATCTGACGGTAAACAACCTCTGCAGATGTGGCTGACCATTCCTTTCCTGAAATTTTTCTCAGATCCTCTGATAGCCGGTCGTTTGATCTCAATCATTGCCGGCGTGGGCAGTATGGTCGGACTGGCTTTTTTGACGTTTCTTCTTTTTGATTCTGTTTTATTAGCCTCCATCTCCTCTCTGATATACGTTATTCTTCCATTCACTGTGTTCTTTGATCGAATGGCCTTGGTCGATAGCCTCCTGGCAATGTTTGGTATCTGGACCTTATCCTTGTCGATCCTCTTCGCGAAAACTCGCCGTCTTGATCATGCCATGTTTGTAGGTTTTTCTCTTGGTGGTGGACTCATTACCAAGTCACCGGCGATCTTTTTCTATGTTTGGCTGGTAGTGTCATTTCTCTTTTTCAATAATTTCTCTGAAATAAAAAAGAATATAAAAAACATTCTGTTCGGCGCCTTAGCGATAATTATCATCTCTCAAGGGATCTATTCGATACTCAGACTGGGACCGGGATTCGGTATGATCGGCTCACGAAATCAAGATTATGTATTTTCGTTTTCGGAAGTCCTGACCCATCCTCTGAATCCTTTTGTCGGCAATATCAAGACCACCTTTACTTGGCTGTGGCTACTATTCACCCCCACCGTATTGGTAACCCTGGTTTTAGGGTTTTTCGATAAGAAAAAAATTAAGGGGACTCTGCTTCTTTTAACGGCAGGGATCATCCCTATTATTGCTCAAGCATCAATTGCCAAAGTTTATACCAGTCGTTACGTTCTATATGCCGTTGATCTTTTTATCCCGATAATCGCTGTTGGTCTATTGTGGTTGGCTAGCAGAAAGGGTACTCTCATCAAAGCTATCATCCCCATCATTATTGCTGTACCGATAGTGATGTCGGCAATGCTTCTGATCGATCCCTCGAAGGTGCCTATGTCATACGACATGAGAAGTGGTTACCTGGAGGAATGGGCTGCAGGGTGGGGTCAAAAAGAAGTGGCTGAATATTTAATTGACCTTGAAAGGCAGGGTAACAAGATTGTCGTCTTTACCGAAGGTTTTTTTGGAACCTTACCTGATGGACTTCAGATATATACGGAAGGACACAAAGACATAATCATTGTCGGTAGCCCACCCGATGTGAATCGTCTTCCGGAAGGCCTCGTCAATACCAGCCTGGAAAATAAAAGATTCCTTCTTATCAACAAAAGCCGCAACCATCTTCCCCCTGCCGAATTGGAAAAACTTACCCTTATTTCCGAGTATCCCAAGACAGAGAGACTTGATGGCACCAGGGAATATCTCCAGTTTTGGCAACTCAAATGAAACGACTCCTGCCATACATATTAGTCATTCTTCTCTCACTGCCCACCGTCATCAGTCTTATGCGACCGGGCTACTTTCCCATGCATGATGACTTGCAGGCAGTCAGGGTCTTCGGTATGACCGAGTGCTTTAAGGAATTTCAGATACCTTGTCGTTGGGTAGCAGACATGGGCTATGGTTATGGTTACCCTCAGTTCAACTACTACGGTCCTCTGCCTTACTATCTAATGTCTCTGATAAATCTGCTTGGAGTCGGCATCTTTGACTCGGTAAAAATAGGCTTTGCTCTCTCCCTAGTATTAGGGAATCTCACCATGTTTGCTCTGGCAAAAAAGATCTTTGGGAGTACGGCCTCAGCTCTCCTCTCCGCCTTTGTCTACGCCTACGTTCCTTATAGAGCCTCCGACCTCTATTCTCGTGGTGCTATGGGGGAGTCGTGGGCCTTTGTCTTCATGCCCCTTATCTTATTAGGAATAAAAAGGCTGGTAGAAAAACCAAATGTTAAGAGTCTCGCTTTAACGGGAGTATTCTGGGGTCTGCTTATGGCTACCCACAACGTCACTACTCTGATCTTTACTCCCTTTGCTCTTTTGTGGGGAGTGTTACTGTTCATCCAAAAAGAAGGGGATCTGGTCAAAAAAATATTTGCTTCGGTAAAGTGGCTATCCCTCTCCGTCTTATGGGGGAGTGCTTTGTCGGCCTTTTTCATGATTCCGGTAGTTTTTGAAAAGCAATTCGCTCACACCGAGAGCATGATCGGCGGATATTTCGATTACAGGGCACACTTCATATCTTTCAAACAATTATTTTTCACCTCGTTTTGGGGATATGGTTCTTCCGAGATCGGTCCCACCGATGACCTCTCTTTTTTCTTCAGTCCCATCCTTTTACTTCTGGTGGTTCTCACTCTTCTTATTGTTATCCGTCGTTTCTTTCAAAAAAGATTAAAGCTCTCCTCTCAGATTATGCTCTTGCTGGTATTCGGACTTTTTGCCGCTTTCATGGCTCACGAAAAATCTTCCTTCGTCTGGTCACTGGCCTCACCTCTTATCTACCTGCAATTTCCTTGGAGATTTTTAGTATTAGCTAACTTCTTCTTTGCCCTAGCCATAGGATATTCACTCAAAGGAGTTCAAAAAAATATTGCCAATTGGATCCTTGTAGCCATCACCATTGTGTTGTTCGTTTTTTCGGTGTCTTTCTTCAGACCCCTAAGGTGGTTAAATCTTTCAGAACAAGAAAAGTTTTCCGGGAACTTTTTTGATAGGCAAATGACTATCAGTATCTTCGACTATCTTCCCACTTCCGCCAATACTCCTCCTAACGCTCCTGCTCCGGTACTTCCCACATCCTCGGCAAAAGAAAGCTCGGTCACCAACTACATCTCCACCGCCACTCACCTCTCATTCGACTTTGAAACCATGAAAGACGCCACCTTAAGACTAAACCGATTGTATTTCCCCGGTTGGGAAGTCAGGGTGAACGGCAAGAGATCGGATGTCAGCTATGGCTCTGATGGCATAATGTTTTTATCTCTCGCTCCGGGAAAATTTAACATAGAAGCCGGCCTGAAAGACACTCCGGTTAGAATGCTGAGCAACACGATCTCATTCATCGCTATTATCTCTACAGTAGTCGTCCTTAAAAGAAAAACTCATGAATAAAACTCACTTAAGGAACATTATCCTCATCATCCTGCTTAGTATTGCCGCTTCCTGGCAACTTTTCCGTCCCGGATACTTCACCATGCATGATGATCTTCAGGTAATGAGAGTTTATGAAATGGATCGATGTCTCAAGGACGGACAGATCCCTTGCCGCTGGTCTCCTGACATGGGTGCAGGCTACGGTCAGCCCATGTATAACTTTTACTCAGCCTTTCCATATTACTTGGGGGGACTGATAAAGACTCTTGGGTTTGGCTTTATCGTTACTGTCAAAGCACTCATTCTCATCTGCCTTATTGCCTCCGGAGTTTTTGCTTATTATCTTTTTGCCCAACTTTTCCTGCCATTGTCCGCTCTTGTCGGTGCTCTTGCCTACATCTTTGTTCCATACAGAGCTCTTGACCTATTTGTCCGCGGCGCTCTATCGGAAAGCTTTGCTCTTGCTCTTCTGCCGTTAGTAGCAGCCGGTATTATTTCGGTCATCAAAGACCCCAAACCGACAAAGACTGCGCTTCTTGCCCTCTCTGTCGGCGCTCTCTTTTCCACTCACAACATTACCACCATGATCAGTGCCCCACTTTTTATCATCCTTACTCTTCTGTTCCTGTACACTCACAAATTTTCGGTCAAGAAAATTATTCACCTCTCTTTGGGAGCAGTGCTGGGGTTTGGTCTCTCTGCGTTTTTCCTCCTCCCGGTCATTTTTGAAAAAGGACTTGCCCATACCGAATTTCTGATCTCTGATTATTATAATTTTCAAAATCACTTCATTTCTCTAAAGCAAATCTTTCTCGACTTAAGATGGGGCTTTGGATCCGAAAATATTGGTCCCGGTGGCCAGATATCATTTTTCATTGGCTTCTTGCCAATAGCCGCTCTGGTAATTCTGCCTCTGATCCTTCTTTCGAAGAAGTTGACCGGTAAGAGACTTGAATACCTGACTATCTGGGTGCTAGCCATGGGTGTTCTACTGATGTCACACAGTAAATCCTTCTATATCTGGAACGCTATTCCATCCCTCGCTTATGTTCAGTTCCCCTGGAGGTTCCTAGGTGTATTCGCTCTCTTTACTTCTTGGATCCTTGCTGCCATTTCGGAAAACTACAATAAATACCGTTGGCTGAGTATTGCGACCATCATCCTGTTGGTCGCCTTGAACTTTGGTTACTTCAGATTCGGCCGCCTGTCACCCGAAATGACCGACGGTATTAAATTATCCGGAGGTGAATTCGCCAATCAGTCAAAAGCTGCCTTACTGGACTATCTTCCCAAATCATCGACTGCAATTCCCCAGGAGATAGCCCCCGATTCTCCCCAGATCCTCACCGGCAGGGTCAGCATTAATTATTTTGATAAACGGACGGCTTACTTTAGCTCAGAATTTGATATTTATACCGATTCGGCCACGATCCAGTTCCCGGTCGTCTATTTCCCGGGATGGGAACTACACCAGAATCGTTCCCCGGAAGTCATGAATTTTGAATATGACAATGATTTAGGCTTAATCACGGTAGAATTAACAGCAGGGCACCATCTGGTCCAGGGATTCTTTGAGAATACTCCGATAAGAACAGTGGGGAATTTACTGACATTTATCTCGGCTCTTGGCTTGTTAACCTGGTGCATATTTACCTATGAGAAAAATAAACAATAAAATCCTCCTTTTCCTGATAGGACTTATTTGTCTTATTCCGGCAGTTCTTCCTTTCTTTGATTCCCGAATGCCCACCTTTCATGACGAAACACAACTCGCCAATCTACATCAATACCATAAAGCAATTTCTCTTGGGCAATTCCCTCCACGATGGGCACCGGACATGCATTTCCAGTACGGTTCACCATTTCCGGAATTCAACTACCAGATCCCTTACTATCTGACTTATTCACTCTCAAATCTTGGTTTATCTCTGACTTGGAGTTTCAAGCTCGTCATGGTTTCGTCTTTATTTTTGGGATTTATTGGTTTTTATCTTCTGTCTCTCGAGTTTGCCGCAGCTCCAATTGCCCTCATGGGAGCGCTGGTCTACAGTCTGGCGCCTTACAGGGCAGTCAATCTCTTTGTTAGAGGAACTTTGGGTGAGTCATTTGCCTTCGCAGTCTTCCCTTTTGTCCTGTTATTCCTATTCAAGTTGGTAAAGAAACCATCTGTGGTTAATTTCCTTCTTGCCTCGATTTTTACGGCCATTCTGGTTCTCACTCACCAGCCTGCAACGATTTTAGTTCTCCCCTTTATCTACCTCACCGCTCTCGGCTACTCATTTATCTCAAGGAACTTTAAATCACTATTTCTTCAACTACTCTCAGGACTTGGCGCCCTTTTACTCAGCGCCTACTATTGGTTGCCCGTTATTTTTGAGAAACAATTTCTCTCCAAGACAAGCCCCTTCAATTTCTATGATCACTTTCCTTTTATCAAGCAACTAATTTACTCTCCTTGGGGATACGGCAGTTCAAATTGGGGTACGTATGATGACATGTCCTTCCAGATGGGAATAATAAATTTACTCTTTATTGCCGTATCAATCGTTACTCTGTTTATCGTTGTTAAAAAAAGTTCCTCAAAAACAAAATTAGTACCGGTGATTTCGTTATCTCTAGTGTCGGTATTTGGCGCACTTTTTCTGATGAATATCCGCTCGTCATTTTTCTGGAATGTTTTCCCCTTTACCCAGGAAATTCAATTCCCCTGGAGGATTTTGATGGTCACAACACTATTCACCCCTCTCCTTGGAGTTTTGTCTCTAACCGCCCTGTCCCCGAAACCTCGTATGGTCAAATATGTGGTATTGGGGATTTCAGCCTTGTCGATAGCCATGGGATTCTATTTTTTCCAACCCGGAGATCTCTTCAGCCACGATGACAATTACTATCTAAGGAGGTTCTTGCCCACGGAAGTTCTTGAGCAGGGTGAAATTGTCTCCACGCCATATCTCAACCACAGTGAAGACTACGCCGTTCTTCCCAAGAACTCTGTCAGACCAATATCACTCCCACTCTCAAAAGTCACTTCCTTGATGCCGGATACCAAAATTGATGTGGATTATTCAAATCCCTTCGATTTCACAGCCAGGATTGAAAACACTACGGGAGATAAGCTAACTATCCATAACTTTTATTTCCCGGGATGGTTTGTCTACCTGGATGATGATTTAGTCCCTGTCACCCTCAATTATTACGGAGCCATGACTCTAGAAGTGGTCTCAGGGGTACATGAGTTGCGCGTCGAATTTGCCAACACGCCCGTAAGGTCAATATCCAATATAATTTCTGTAGGGTCTTGGATTTTTATCCTAGCCTTCCTTTGCTTAGAAATCGCTCAAAAACGTGGAAAGAGAACAACTTGAAGAACTAACCACCCAGGATATCAAGCAGCGCTCCGTCTCAGGAGTGGTTGCTCTGGTTTCACGCACCTTCATCATCCAGATAATCACCTTTGCTTCTACCCTTGCCCTCACCATTTTTCTCGATCCGAATACTTATGGTGTTTTCTATTTAGTCTCCTCGGTTGTCAACTTCCTGGCGTATTTCTCCGACATCGGCTTAGCGGCAGCTCTCATACAAAAGAAAGAAAAACTTACCAAGGAAGACATCTCCACCACCTTCACAATTCAGCAGATCCTGGTCGTCTCTCTTATCATCCTCCTCTTTCTTGCCAGCCCGATAATCAAAAGCCAATACAATATCGGTCCGGATGGGATATTCCTGCTATATGCCATGGGCATTTCCTTCTTCCTCAGCTCACTTAAGACAATTCCCTCAATTCTTCTTGAAAGAGAGATCAAATTCAATAAACTTATCCTTCCCCAGATTCTCGAAACATTGGCTTTCAACGGCATTGCCGTGTTTGCCGCTTGGAAGGGGCTTGGCATAAATGCATTCTCATTTGCTGTCTTAGGCAGGGGAGTAGTCGGTCTTGTTGCCATGTACATTGTTTTCCCCTGGGTGCCGGTAATTGGAATATATAAGAACTCACTCAAGTCTCTCCTAAAATTCGGTCTTCCATATCAGGCCAATACTTTCCTGGCTGTTCTCAAAGATGATGGCATGACAATCATCTTGACCAAAATTATTGGCACACAAGGCCTAGGATACTTGGGTTGGGCCAGTAAATGGGCCGGACTTCCTCTGCGGATACTCATGGACAATCTGACAAAAGTTTCCTTCCCCGCCTTCGCCCGTCTTCAACACGACGAGGTCAAGTTGGGCAGGGCAGTTGAGCTAAATCTTAAATACCTGTCTCTCGCGTCTCTCCCCATTCTTATCGGCATGGGCTTCATTGCCTATCCAATGACCGGGATAATTCCCCGCTATGCCAAGTGGATCCCCGCCATTATTCCTCTCTATATCTATCTCTACAACTCAGCCTGGGCAAGCATTTCCACCAGTCTCACCAACCTTCTTAACGCTACCGGAAGAATTAAAACTACCTTCAAGCTTATGATGATGTGGACAGGTCTTACTTGGCTCCTTTTCCCGATCATGGCCATAAAATATGGTTATTTGGGGGTTTCATATTCCATTGGTATTATTGCGACTACTTCAGTGATCACCGTCATTCTCGCCAAGAAGGCAGTTGCTTTTAGTCTGATCAAAGCTCTCAGAACCCCG
>CAZYOB010000016.1:13193-22893 GCA_964648275.1 uncultured Pseudomonadales bacterium | reverse complement strand
AAGTTGTCTTTTACTGCGACCGGAATTCCCAGAAGTGGACGGTTAATCCCCTTTTCGGAAATTTCTTTGTCGACTAGAGCCGCTTCTTCCAGGACGTGAGGGTTGAGGCTGAGGTAAATGTTCAATTTTGGATTATATTTTTCGATGCGGTTGAGAAAGTGCTGTACCAGTTGCGTGCAAGTAAACTCTCCGCTTTTTAAACCATCATGGACCTCGTCAATGCTGAGTGTGTGGAGTTCTTTCATAGTTCTTCGGATGAATCAATAACACGGGGTACGACAAAAAATCCTTCATGGGTTCGCTTAGCCTGGGATAGAGCTTGTTCCTGGGTAAAAGTCCTCGAGGTGTCGGCGATATCTTCCCTGGACATGTTGACCAGGTTATTAACCTGATATGTCTCAGGAATTCCCTGAGTGTCAATCTCATTCAACTGATTAACTACGTCTACAGTTTGGGTGAATTGATCGGCAAATTTTTGCACTTGTGTATCCGGAACTCTTAGATTTGCCAGCTTGGCAATTTTGATGACATCGTCGCTGGTTATGGCTGATGCTTTGTGCATTTGAGTTGATTTTACCAACTTATTATTAATATAGTGAGTCTTCAGGTACCAAATTTATTTTCCTATTTTTTATTTCATAAGTGATATCGGCGATATTCTGAAGCAGTTCCCTATCGTGAGATATGAGCAGAATCGCCCCTTCATACTCGAGAAGGAACTTTTCTAGAGCCGAAACGGTTTTTAGATCAAGATGGTTGGTGGGTTCATCAAGAATCAGGACGTCTGGATTGGAATACAAGAAGAGGGCGAGCTGTAGTCTGGACTTTTGTCCTCCTGACAGTGTCCAGATCTTCGAGACCGATAGTTGCTTGGAAAAATAAAACTTCTTGAGTACTTCCAGTGCTTCGTAATCCCTAAGGGGAAACTTAGCAGTCATACACCGGAGAGGAGTTGAGTCTTTGGGGAGTGTCTCCAGGTGTTCCTGAGAATAATATCCGACCTTTAGGTTTTCCCCAACCTTGGCCGTGCCGGAATCAGGAGTTAGTTCACCTAAAATCAATTTTATAAGCGTGGATTTTCCGGATCCGTTAGGCGAGAGCAGGGCAACCTTCTCTTTGACTTCTACAAAAAGTTCCGCATCTTCAAACACCGGGTTGTCTGGATATGAAAAACTCAATCCCCTTACATTGATGGCCAACTTATTTTTTATTTGCTTACCGGTAATTTTTGATTGAAGTGAGATAGTGGCATCTTTTATTTTAGGATCCTTAACCATGCCTAACTCAAAACGAGCGAGGCGCTTTTCAAGGGCATGGAAATACCTAGCGGCCTTTGGTCCACTTGCCGCTCTGGAGCGAAATACCTCGACCAGTTCCTTAAGACGAGCATGTTCTTTTTGCTGAACATGAAAAAGGTGTGCCAGTGATTCCTTTTCCTCTTCATAAGCGCGGACAAACTTTTCGTATCCGAAGGGATAGGTGCGGATCTCCCGATCTTCGACCAACCATGTGTGTGTTGTTACTTTTTTAAGAAGATGCCTATCATGACTGATCATGATAATCAGACCGTTGAATGACATGATTGCTTTAGCAAGCCAGTCTTTATTTTCCAGATCGAGATGATTATCAGGCTCATCTAAAAGAAGTACGTCATAAATATTGGAATAGATGAGGTCGGAAAGAAGCGCAATCTTTTTCTGCCCGCCGGATAGGGTAGGGAGCGAATCGATTTCCTGGGTGAGGTAACCGATACGAGGAGTCCACGACCATTCGATCTTTCCCCCCTCCTGCTCTTCGAGACCAGCCAACATTTTTAGCAAGGTTGATTTCCCAGAGCCGTTGTCCCCTATCAGAGCAATCACACCCTTTCCCGAGTGAGTCAAGGTCACATCGTCCAGTAGTGGCTGGTTGTAGTGTTTTTGGAGCTTAGTAATCTTTAGGTTTATCATTTGCATTTGGTAATTAACAACAAAAAACCCGCTTGCTTGCGGGTTAGTATCTTGTCTTATAGACACACTAACCCCTTGGCACTTCTTGTTGGGCTGACCTGATAATTACCGACATGTGAATATTGTAACAAATATTCAGTTTTTGAACCACACGTTCTTTGTGGTGTTTTGTCAGATAAAATGAATCCACATGAAGCCCATCGTTATCGCGACAGGGAATATGGATAAGTTTCAGCAAACTATCCACATACTCATATCCCTTGGAATTAATCCTGATAGTTTTTTGAGTTTAAATGATTTGAATATAGTTAATGACGAGCCCGAGACAGGCGGAGTGCTTGACCGGGCAAAGCAGAAAGCTTTGATTTGTGTATCTAAGCTTAGCCAGAAAGATCGGCTCAAATATCATTGTGTTTTGGCAAACGATGTTGCAACAATACTTCCCACCCTCAATATTGAGACAACTGAATCAAAAAGAATTGCAGCAGAAATTTTGGCGGGTAAACACATTAAAAGGGGTGATCCCATGAATTACACATACGCATACGCATTGATCTTATTGCCAGATGGAGAAATGTTGACAGCACAAGCAGAAGTCCCATTTGTTTATCTTGGGAATCCCGACAACCTGACCCTGATCCAGGGGCAAAACACGATGAGTCGAGTGAAGGCGATACCTGGCCAAAACGTTCCTCACTCTCAGCTTCCAATTCAAGTGGAAACAAGCCACCGTGTTAAGTACTTAGCAGAAGCACTTATCCCTATTCTTGAGAGGATGAGACAGCTTTGACAGGCGGTGTATAATATAGGGTGAAATCGCCCGGTTGGGTGCACGCCCGTTTAAATCATTCGTAAATGGAGAAAGCCATGACTGATATTGTTGCGACTGTCGATGAGCAGATATTAATCTTGGAGAAAGTTCTGAGTATGCTTCAGGCCAATCTTGAGACTATGGACATTATGGTTGCGAAAAAGACATATACCTTCAGTGCAGGTGGGTACGACTATACTCTGCATAAAAGTGATACCAGGGTACTTGATATCTATCTTGCTGTTGGTAGGGTGTTCGATCTCTTGATGATCTGGAAAGCTGGTGAAGAACCCCGGGTCGATGCTTTACTAGTCCAGATTTACAATATTCTTGAACCCCTTCCGGATAATCAAACAGAGAAGGCGGTAAAGTCATTCATGCAAGGTCTTCTCTAGTGCTCGCATTGGTCTTCTGACCAATTTTATTGTTAGTAACCCGGATGAAAGTCCGGGTTTTTTATTTGATCAGCATTGAGCCTGATTCGAACGTGACCTTGATTTTTTTTTCTGGTTTTACCTTTCCCTCGATGATCTGAAGGGCAAGCTCGTCCTCTATCTTATTCTGGATCACCCTATTTACCGGTCTTGCGCCGAACACAGGGTCATATCCGTATGAGCTGATGTAGTTTCGGGCATTATTGTCAAAATCGATCTCATATCCTTTATTGGCCAGTCTGTCCGATAACTCTCGGAGCCTGAGATCAACAATTTTACTTATTTGACCCTTATCCAATCTGTCAAAGGTAATTATTTGATCTATCCTATTGATTAATTCCGGCCTGAAGTTGCTACGAAGGATCTCGTGAACCTTAGCTTCGATGTCCTCTTTTGAGAGTGACTCATCAGTCATGAATTCGGACCCCAGGTTGCTGGTCATGATAATGACCGTGTTCTTAAAGTTAACCGTCCTCCCCTTTCCGTCCGTGAGTCTGCCATCGTCGAGGATTTGAAGAAAGACTGAGAAAATTTGAGGGTGGGCTTTCTCGATTTCATCAAAAAGTACAACTGAGTAAGGCCTTCTCCTGACAGCCTCGGTCAATTGACCTCCTTCTTCGAATCCCACATATCCAGGTGGAGCACCAATTAGACGGGCGACCGAATGACTTTCTGCATATTCTGTCATGTCGATCCTAATTAGGGATTTTTCATCTCCAAACATCTCCGCCGCCAGTGCTTTGGCGGTTTCAGTCTTGCCGACACCTGTCGGTCCTAGGAACAGGAGAGAGGAGATTGGCCTTGCTTCGTCGGCTATGCCTGCACGTGACCGTCTAATGGCATTTGCAACGGCCTTAATAGCCTTTTCTTGCCCAATGACACGTTTACCGATATTATCTTCTAGGTGAATCAGTTTCTCAGATTCCGAGGTTAGTAGTCTGGTAACCGGCACTCCTGCCCATCGGGAAATCACTTTGGCGATGTCTTCTTCTTCGACTTCAAGCTGGAGAACCTTATCCCCCGGTTTTATGGATGACCATTCTTTCTGCTTCTCCTCTAATTTTTCCTGCAGCTTGGGAAGAGAACCGTATTTTAGCTGAGCTGCCTCCTCCAAACGGATCTCTTTTTCGGCAGCCTCAAGCTTAATTTTAGTTTGGTCGATTTCAGTCTGGATCTTGTTTATTTCTTCAATGATCCCCTTCTGATGTTTCCAGGCGGCTTCAATTCTGGAAAACTCCGTTTTCTTTTGGGCTAATTCTTTTTCGAGTAAGTCTTTGCGTAACTTGGCCGATTCAGATGATTCTTTTTTAAGAGCTGCCAGCTCGATCTCGATTTGAGTCGTCTTTCTCTTGATTAAGTCCAGCTCGGCCGGCATGGACTCGATCTCAATTTTCAGAGATGAGGCCGCTTCATCAATTAGGTCAATAGCCTTGTCCGGAAGGAAACGGTCCGGTAAATATCTAATAGAGAGGTTGACTGCCGCTATCAAAGCATCGTCACTTATCCTGAGTCCGTGGTGAATCTCATATTTTTCCTTGATACCCCTGAGAATGGCGATGGCATCTTCTAGAGAGGGTTCCTCGACCAGAACCGGCTGGAAACGGCGCTCCAGAGCAGCATCTTTTTCTATATATTTTCTATATTCATCAATCGTGGTAGCACCAATCAAATGAAGCTCTCCTCTGGCTAAAGCCGGTTTGAGAATATTGGCCGCATCGACTGCACCCTCTGCACCACCGGCACCCACAAGAGTGTGTAGCTCATCAATGAAAAGAATAAACTTACCCTCACCCTTTTTAACTTCATCAACGATACCTTTCATTCTTTTTTCAAATTCTCCCCTAAAGGCTGTTCCAGCCAGAATACTGGCCATATCCAATATCAGAACATCTTTGTCCTTTATTGATTCTGGGACATCTCCATCAGCGATCCTGTTAGCTAATCCTTCGACAAGAGCAGTTTTCCCGACACCGGGATCTCCGATCAGCACCGGATTGTTTTTTGTCCTTCTGGAGAGGACCTGCATTACCCGGCGGATCTCAACATCTCTACCAATTACCGGATCAAGTTTCCGATCGCGGGCTTTTGATGTGAGATTGATGGTGTATTTCTCCAGAATACTTCCTGGTTCGTTTTGGTTAAGAAAATCTTCCATGAGAAATAGGATACAAGAAATATAGCACTCCGTCAATATGAGTGCTAATCTTTCGACAAGACAAAGCCTTTTGAGAGACCAAAGCTGATGAAGCCATCTATGTCCAATGCAGTTTTTTGAACCTTACTGTTTTCGAAAGAGGTTCCAGAAATATCAGTTTCCTTTAAGATAGTTTGAATTAATTTCGAGTGATCAAAGACACCCCTTTTTAAGTCACATCTAGTGAAGTCTGCATTGCTTAAGTCGCAGTTGATGAAGACGGACGAAGACAAATTTGATCCAGAAAAATCAATGCTAACGAGTTTATTTTTCTCAAAGGTATCCCCTTCCATAATGCAGTGAATAAATTTGCAGTTTTTGATCTGTGCCTGCGAAAAATTTATCCAGCTTAGTTTACATTCACTAAAAACCGTATTTTCAAAATTGACTGAACTCATCTTTACGGTCGTAAAATCACAGGTATCGATAACGCAGTCGGAGAACGAGCTGAACTTAATTTCTTCACTCGCGAATTTACAGCTTTGAAATTTTATTTCCTTGAACGTCTCACCTTTTAACTCAGGAGAGGAGAATACTTTGTCTTTAATTGTCTGAAAAACCATATCAACTTCTAAGGGCTTTGATACGTTCACCAATCGGTGGGTGAGTATTGAATAGACCAGCGAACCAACCAATAGAATCGTGGTGATTTTTTAGAGGATTGGTGATGTATAGATGTGCGGTTGCTTTATTAGCCGCTTCAAGAGGCTCGGTATCCGAGTTAATTTTCTCGAGTGCGCTGGCAAGTCCTTCAGGATATTTTGTAATCTGAGCACCGCCGGCGTCCGCCAAGTATTCGCGTCTCCGAGAAATTGCCAGTTGGATCAGCTTGGCAATTATCGGGGAGAGGATAGCCATGATTATCCCTGCGACGATAAGAATTGCACCAATGTTTCCCTCGTCCCTGTTAGATCTTCTGATCCTGGTTCTGAGCAAAATGTCCGAAAGAAGAGTGACCAGGCCGACAAGAATAGTGACAATACTCATGAGGCGGGTATCGTAAAAGCGAATATGAGTGAGCTCATGGGCGATCACACCTTCAAGTTCGGTACGATTAAGACGTGACAGTAGTCCTGTCGTTGCACAGACTACCCCATGCTCCGGATCTCTACCGGTCGCAAAGGCATTCATGGCTGTGTCTTCCAGAACATAGAGTTTTGGCGTGGGAATATGAGCGGCTTGGGATAGATTCTGAGCGACGGTGTAGAAATTAAAATGATCCCGCTTGTTGGCTTCTTTGGCACCGGATATCGAAAGTATTATTTGGTCAGAATAGTAGTAACTAATGAAGCTGACTAATCCAGATATGATCATGGCAACCCCTACATAGCCGGTGTCAAATCCCAATGAATATGAGATCAAGTACGTGGCTAAGGATATGAAGGCCACGAAAGAAACAATGACGATGCCGCTTCTGAATTTGTTGGCATCTACCTGTTCGTAGATGTTTTTCATATCAAAGAGAGATCTTGGGTGAGTGGGTCTCTCCGGAAGACACTTCCAGATGCTCACCACTCATGGGTGTATCTAAGCCCTTTTGAAGCTTGAAACCAAACATATTGCCCACAATATTTGAGGGGAATACCACCAGTTTTTGATTGAAGTCAGCCGACAAATCAATGACTACCCGACGGGAATACATGAGCTTGTCCGAAGTGTCGCGAAGTTCATCCATAAGTTTGACTACGACTTCCGAACCCTTAATCTCGGGATTGCTTTCAACTATTACCTGAAGTTTAGGTAAAAGAGCACTTACCTGATCGGAGGCTTTGGAAATTTTGCTCATATCAGAGGATCCAACAGCTTGTTCGACAGCTTTACGCGCAGTAGTGATGTCTTTGTAGATATCTTTTTCGTGCTTTAGATATCCCTTGGCACTTGATTCCAGATTTGGGATCAGATCGGCTTGACGCTTGAGTTGATTGCCAATCTCTTGTATGGAAGCTTTAATCCTGGTAAGTGTGGTTTGAAACCAGTTGTAAAGAGAGACAGCATAAAAGACTCCGAAGATTACTAGAGCGAGAATAATATATCCAAACATATTTGAAGGTAATTTATATCACTTAAATTCTAACACCGATTGCAAGTCCTTGTAGGACAGAGTGTTGACAATATCCTTTTTTCTTGCCCAACCTCTCATGGCCTGCCAGACCCCATACTTCATATATTTCATATGGGAGACATAATGGCTATCTGTATTGATGATGAACCTGACCCCGAATTTCAAGGCTTCTTTAATGAGATCGTCAGGTAGATCAAGACGAGCAGGATCAGCATTGATTTCAACAATTTTCTTGTTCTTTGCACAGAAGTCAAAAATCTTATCCCAGTCGGCCTGAAGTGAATCTCTAAAGTTTAACCGTCTTCCCGTCGGGTGGCCAAGAATGAGCGCCTTTGGATGATCTAAACCATCGAGGATGCGTTCCGTGGTCTCCTTTTGACTGAGTTCAAAACTGGAGTGAATAGAGACAATAGCGTAATCAAGCGTATCCATTAACTTGTCCGAGACTGCTCTTTTTCCATCAGGACGAATATCAACCTCAAGTCCAATGAGTAATTTTACTGAACTTTTTTTCACCTTATTTTCATAGGCATGGTATTGGGACATTAAATACCTTTTCCTAGCTATCAAAATCTTTTCTTTTTCTTTTTCGGTAAGTCCTAGGTATTTTGGGTTATGGTCAGAAAAGCCTATGTATTCATAGTCGAGTTGTTGAGCTTTATCAAATATGGCCTCAAGTGTCGATACTCCTGAATCATGAGGGTTCGGATAGTCATAATCGCTATGGACATGTAGATCCCCTTTGATATCAGCCTCTTTAATCAGCTTGGGGATTCCATCTTTCAGGGCACCTTCAATTTCACCACGATCCTCACGCAATTCCGGTGGAATGTAACTCAGTCCCAAGTAGTTATAAAAATCTTTTTCATTGTTGAACTTGTGCAGCTTTTCTCCCTTCTTGATGCCATATTCGGATAATGAGACCCCGCTTGCCTGAGTTTTGGTGCGAAGCTTGATGTTATGAAGTTTGGAGCCGGTGTAATGCTGGAGCAAACTCCCCCATTGGTCCGGAGTGGAGCACTTGATGTCTACTTCATAACCATTTTTCAGCTTAATATGACTGACCTTATCACCTTTGGTAATGATAGAGCTGATCTCTGGATACCCTAGAGCGTGCTTCATGGCCTCAACAGGCTTCTTTGAGTTAATTGCCATATCTATGTCACCAATAGTGGAAACTTTTCTCCTGAGGCTTCCAAGAGGTTCGGCTTCTACAATTAAGGATGACTTATTGAGGTAAGCAATGAAATCTTCGGCAATTGGGAGTGCTTCAGCCAATAGTAGCCTGCGTTTGCCGCCTGCATTTACATCAAGAGCTTTCTTAATTTTGAGAGTAGTCTTTTCTCTGAAACCGGTAATGTCGGTGATCCTGTCTTGCTCCACCAGCTTTTTTAGCTCTCCAAGGGCCTTGTCAGCTTTAATCAACCTAAATCTCTTAGCTATCTTGTAAGCTGTGACTGGACCTATTCCACGAATCTCCATCAAGGGGAACATGCCTGCTGGAACTTTTTTGAACAGAGATTCGAAATGCCGGACCTTACCTTTTTTGATGTATTCTCCGAGATATTTCCTCATACCTTCCCCAATACCAGGAATGTCTTTCAGTTTGTTCTTGGTATAGAGATCATCAATCGATTCTGCCAGGTTATTAAGTACTACGGCAGCGTTGAAGTAAGCTTTTGACCTGAATGAATCACCCTCCAACACACGGAAAACCGCCCCTACTTTTTCAAGTAAAAGGGCGGCTTCCGTGTTCCTGGTCATGTAACCAGTTTAACAAAATTACTTATCTATCGCGGCGATCGAAACCACCACCGGCGGGACGTTCTTCCTTAGGGCGAGCTTCATTGACGACGATGTTGCGTCCGTCAAGATCAGTGCCGTTAAGTTTCTCGATAGCCTGGCGGCCAGCGTCATCAGCTTCGTATTCAACGAAACCGAAACCCTTGCTTCTTCCAGAGAATTTATCGGAAACGACAGTTACGTCGAGGATAGTGCCAAACGGGGAGAAGACCTCCTCAAGTCTGGATTTAGTAATTGAGTAGGGTAGATTCCCTACGTACAAACGCATAGCCATTGCTGGCTCCTTTCTGAACTTCCAAGAATATCATCCCTTTGGAAACATACCTATATAAAGAGGTTAAGATGATTTAACTAGCCTATTATACTTTATTTTGGTAAAATACGTGTTGCCTCATTTGAGGCTCCCAGAAATGGGGCTGTAGCTCAGTTGGTTAGAGCGTCCGCCTG
>CAZYOB010000016.1:6976-13183 GCA_964648275.1 uncultured Pseudomonadales bacterium | reverse complement strand
TGTCACGCGGAAGGTCGAGGGTTCGAGCCCCTTCAGCCCCGCAGTCATTAAGTCTCCTAAGCGGAGATTTTTTGTTAAAGCCACTTGTTTCTGACAGGATTCGTCTATATGAATCCTGCCTGCCGAGGTTAGGGTAGAATCACTCCCAGTGAATAAAGAGAATCTATCCCCTGAGATAGCAGGCTACTTGCTCCATCAAGATTGTGGGGATGTGGTTATTAAGAGTTTTATCCTCCGACCTGATACAGCATGGATAAAGGCGAGAATTAATGAAACCGGATGCTCGATATTTTCTATATTTCTAGCAGACTCGGAGGTTGTCACACAGATGATTGTGTCCAGTAAAGAAACAGGAAGGTCTTACGACTTAGGTGCCAGAATGCTTCAGTCTATTGACGTCATCAGAATTCTTCGTCATGAGCCAGATAATTGGATTCTCTTCCAGCACGAAACCGGTATATATCTGGACGATGAAAGAGCGAACTGGATCCGCTTATTGGCGACACATTCTTCCTCTATGCCTAGAGCTAAAGCAATTGATGTTTGTAAATCACAAAATATTTGTGACCTGGCGGCCGCCTTGCACGAAACCGGTCACGTGGTCCTTGGACACTGTGAGAGTCCAGACGAAACTTATGTCGGTGGAATTAGGAGAATGATGAGCCAAGAAAATGAAGCAAGTGAATATGCGATTCAGGAATTCATAATCATGGCTAATGAGATTGGATTAGATCAGGGTGAGGTCATCAGAGCAAAAAGATTACTGGATGTCCTTTACTATTCTTATGTAATCGGTTATGAAAAAAGATTTGGATTAGGTAAATTTGATGGAATCAGAGAATTAAATATCACCACACAGGAAGTAGAGTTAGTTCGAATTATGTTCGAATGGTTAGTAAATTTGTATAAATAAGGTGAATCCCAATTTTATTGACATAAAAATGACCGGGGTAAACCCGGTCAAACTTATTAATGGAAATCAGAGACTGAGATCTCACTTCCGGTAATATTTACCCAGCCGTTTTCATATACTGCGGGTATCAATGAGTCAGGTTTGAATTTCCAGTTATAGCATAATTCAAGGATTGCTTTGAATTGAGACACTGTAAAAACATATGCCTGCTCTGGTTCGCCGTGATACCAGATAAAATCTCTTGATAGATAATGGGAGGACCTGGATTTAATGACGTAGCCTGTGATTGAGTCACTCATCAGGATCCTCCGACTAAAGACAGGAGGGGATCATTGATGCTACAGTAGTTTCCCCTGATATAGCCACGATTGTACCGTCAATGGATACAGCGGGAAGAATGCTATAGACAATGGTTTTCCAATCTTCAGATAATGATCTCTTAATTATTTCTTGTGTTTCCAGAGGAGAAAATACATGCGCATTTTCAATTGGTGTTAGATGCCAATAAAGATGCCGAGTAAGATACAAACCTTTTTTGGACTTAATGATATAGCCAGCGATGGGTCCTTCCATATATCCTCCTTTAGGGTTAAGGTGCGATGGTGGGTATTATAAGGCTCGGTGGGATTAAGTTCAATTAGCCTATTGACAATGATAAAAGTTTATATAAGATGGGATTATGAAGAAAGGACAGAGCTCCGAATTAAGGGTAAAAAATATCCTAAAATTTTTTAAAATGAACGAGAACACCATAAGCACCGTGATGGGCGGCGTGGTTGTGCTCGTTATAGTAGGGTTAATATTCAACTATTTCAGGACAACTAATCTGAAAACCTGGCAAGGTCTTTTGAACGGAGATGGTGCAGAAACCAGTAATGAAGACAAAAAGTTGGATGATTCAATAATTGGCACCTATAAAGTTCAAAAGGGAGATGATCTATGGCACATCGCTGAGAAGTACTACAAGTCAGGTTATAACTATGTCGATATCATCAAAGAAAATAAACTAAAGGATGATGGTTCGATCGAGGTGGGAACCGAGCTTAGAATTCCAAAGGTGGAAGCGAAAAAGACAACCGTTGTAGAGGTGGCTAAACAGGAAGCTCCCAAGGTGGAAGAGAAGAAAGACGTGGTTGTCGAAAAGAATGATGACCTTAAGATAGAAGAGAAAAAAGATGTAACGGCTGTAAAGGGCGACACCAAATCAATTGAAGCCGGTGAATACACCACGGTCAGGGGAGACAGTTACTGGAAGATTGCAGTCCGTGCGTATGGCGACGGTTATGCATGGCCCAAAATCTATGAGGCAAACAAGAAGATCTTTGCCAATGCTAATCTGATCCACGCAGACGTCAAAATCACCATCCCCAGCCTCAAATAACATGAGTGTTGAAGTTGTTGCAGGTAACGCCAGCAAGCTTGCAACTGCCCTGAGGAGTACAAAAGCGGGTGATTCCCTTGCTAGCACCTACAGATGGAGTGCATTCAGGACAGATGAGACCAATTCCGACTGGAGAGAAATTCTAGGAGCAACCGCTATCGACATTTCTCACGGAGAGCTGATGTATCAAATCGGTCGGAATTTCCTCAAACTCGAAGAAGGTAGATACACACCTCAACAAGAGGAGACTCTTTTATACGGCATTTTAGTTCACGATTTCGGTGAGGCTATCATAGATGGAAATGGTATTGGCGACGTTAGTGCACAAATAAAAACCAAGGAACATGAAGCTATTGAGGTCAATATTGCCAAGTTAGTAATCTCTACCCTACCACTGGAAGATGAACTTATCGAAAAATTAATATATAGCTATGAGCAAGTAGTAGAAGGTGGGGATCCTGAACTTCAACAAGCTTTTAAGGCACTGGAGAAAACCGAGTATGTAATGACGGCTCTGAAGGCTTTCCAAAACTGTAGAAGAAGAGAGGCCGAGGGAAAACCAGGAGTGACTTTGGAGATGGCAATGGTTGGAAGAGTGATCGTTATTGATTTACCCAAAGTGCTCGACATTCATACCGTCGCTTATCCGAATTCAATCGGCAGATATGTACGAAGCATGGACGACGTAATTGATGAAGCTTATGAATACTCACAAGATTGGCTGAGAAATAATGGTTGGAGAAACACAGCTGATCATGTGGCACTTTGCGATCAATTTGAACAGAAATGGGCAGCCTTTAAGGGCTAACGTATAAGAAGATTAATGAGTGAATTAGGTTGAGGGAGATGAATATCACAGTAAAGGGGATTATTTTGGAATAGGACATCGATTTAATTTTTTCTGCCAGTGATAATGCCAGGAGTGGGTAAAAAGTAATGAGAAATCTAGGGCCAAACGATGCCCCACCCAGTGGTGACCACCAGAAAGAAGTAATCAAGAGAAAAGCGAGAAGAGAGAAAAACGCGTAGAGCATGTAGCGAGGTTTCTTTTGAAAAGTTAAAAATATTCCGGAGATGAAGATAACCGGTGCCGTGAAGAACAATCCGTTAGGAAGATCAAAGAATATGTTTGCGATGCTTGAGGGGCTGAATTTCCAGAAACCATCCCCCGACATCGGAGGAAGAAATGAACCGAATTGAAAATTCCAGACCATCAACTGAGGAATAGTCACAAGAAGAGTAGATAAGAAGAATCTGAGCAAGTCAGTCAATTTATGCTTATTTGTAAAGTAGGCCAAAAATAATCCCAGGTGTAAAAGAAGATCGAGCTGACGATTCTGAAATGCCAGTCCGGCGAGTAACCCGGTAAAAATCAGGGACGGTTTCTTTTTGTCCAAATATTCGCAAAGAGTGAGAGTGGCTAGTGTAAATGAGAAGAAATGGGTGTTGAGGTTATCGATGGCTGTATAGAATAAGAGATTGGAACCCGCCCAAACAAGTAACAACGTCAGAAATACAACTGCAGGTTTGAATGTTTTTAACAACAGTTTCCCCAGACGGTGAAATGCATAAGCAGTGAGGGCGATGGAAAGCAAACCAGCAGATATCTGGTAGATATCGGAAAACCCGTTGGCCAAGAGTCCCATTTTTTGAGCAATCAGGTGAGAGACAAAAAGAATTGGCGTCCAAAACATGGCGGGGCCAAATGATTGGACAGGGTAAGCAATGAATTCCTCAATAGTTTTTGTTTCTTTGTTGTTGTCCTGGGGTGAGAATGTATGTGTGAGCTCGTCTTTTATGTCCAAATTACCCTGAAGAGCTAGGGATCGAGCATATGAGTAATAGAACCTTCCATCTCCGTAAACAGCCTGTCCAATCAGAAAGTAATGGGCAAGAAAAACCAACGAGGAAATGGTTAAGAATATAAGCGTGAACAAGCGCACGTTTGGATTTTACTCCACATCAGAATCTATATCTACAAAATCGATAAATTCTTCCATCACACTCAGCATCCACCAATTCGCTTCCCTTATGCCAATTACATGTGCCACATCATCCACGATTGCATCTACTGCTTCCTGGTCACCTTCCAGAAGAGCCGACCTTAGAGAACGTTTCCTTGAGGCAACCCAATCGAGGGGAGATTCACGAAGAAGTCTCCTGCTCGTGGGCGACATTTCCGTGTCAGGGAGGTTATCGAGGATCTCTCGAGTCCTTTTGAGTATGGGGTCTTGTTCCATGTCGGAATTGTAGCAAACCCGAAAAAAATATATTGACAATTATTTTTTGGTGGATATAATGCCGTTCATAGACAACATGTCAGAGAGACTATTTAAGCACAAGGAAAGAGCTGCCGAGTTAGAGTTTATTCACGCATTATCGAATCAGATTTCATACGCGACAGAGATGGGGGCGATCGCCGCAGCGGCAACAGCAGGATTTGGTGACAAAAGATTAGCAGATCAAGAAGCTGTGACAGCACTGAGAGAGTATCTTAATGTAGTCAACATCAGAGGAAGGATCGTTATCGGCGAAGGTGAAAGGGACGAGGCACCTATGCTTTATATCGGTGAGGAAGTCGGTACAGGAAATGGACCCGAGGTAGACATTGCGGTTGACCCTCTAGAGAACACTAACGCTGCCGCTGTTTTCGGACCAAGAGCGATATCGGTATTGGCGTTATCCGAAAGGAACGGTCTTTTCCACGCACCCGATATGTACATGAATAAGTTGATTGTCGGACCAAAAGCAAAGGGGTGTGTCAACATTGACGCTCCAGTCTCTTACAACTTATTCAATATTGCTGAAGCAATGGATAGAGAAGTAAGTGATCTTGTCATAGTCGTACTTGAGAGAGAAAGAAACAATAAGATCATTGAGGATATTAGGAAAGCCGGTGCCAGGGTAAGACCGATTATGGATGGTGATCTGATGCCGGGGGTAATGTCTTGTTTTGAAGGGGCGGGAACTCATGCAGTGATGGGCATTGGAGCAGCTCCAGAGGGTGTGATCACGGCTGCCGGAGTAAAGGCGCTGGGTGGTGAGATGCAAGCCAGATTTTGGCCAAGAAATGAAGCCGAGATCGAGAGACTGATAAAAATGGGTGGGGATCCAAATAGGGTTTATACCCATGATGATCTGGCTAGTGGAAAGACGATTATTTTCGCCGCCAGTGGCGTAACCGACGGAGATAGTCTTAAAGGGGTGAGATTCTTTGGAGGTGGAGTAAGAATAGACACTTTGGTGATCTCAAGGATACAGGCGAATGGAAATGTATTTGTTCAAGTAACACGAAAGGACGATACGTTGGCTTACGACTCGGCGCGTGTAGAGCACAGATTGTATTGAGCCGGAGGTGGGAGTCGAACCCACGACTTGCGGTTTACGATACCGCTACTCTACCAACTGAGTTACTCCGGCGCATGTATATTTTACTTTATTAGGCGGGTTCGGGGTAAAATACCGATATGACTTTCAATTTTACAAAATATATTGATGGAGCGGGAAAGTTTGAAACCGATCACGGAAGCGTCAACACACCGGTTTTTATGCCCGTGGGTACTGCTGCCTCCGTGAAGGCACTTGACGTCAATGATATTGATAAGACCGGAGCCGAGATCGTCCTGGCCAATACATATCATTTGTTATTGCGCCCGGGAGAGAAATTGGTCAGTAAAATGGGTGGAGTTCAAGAGTTTATGAACTGGAAGAGACCAATGTTGACTGATAGTGGTGGTTTTCAGGTTTTCTCCCTTGGAGTTGGGTCGCGCGGTGAAAGACTGGCAAAAATCGATGAAGAAGGGGTGACATTCAAGTCTCACGTAGATGGCAAAATGCACAGGCTAACACCGGAAAGTTCGATGGATATCCAAAGAGATCTGGGAGCAGACATTATTATGGCTTTTGACGAGTG
>CAZYOB010000016.1:0-6876 GCA_964648275.1 uncultured Pseudomonadales bacterium | reverse complement strand
GGTTATAACATGGAGGGGACGTTGGAGTTGATCGATTGGATCAGAGAATATCTTCCCAAAGACAAGCCTCTTTATGCCATGGGTTTGGGGAGGGACCCGCAAAATATTTTGGATGCGGTCAAGGCGGGAGTTGACATGTTCGATTGCGTAGCGCCTACGAGGCTAGCCAGAAATGGGGCCCTGTATCACGGTAATTTAGTTGACGGAAAATTTGAGAGTAAGTTCAAAAACGGCCGATTGAATATTGGGAATTCAATTTTTGCGGAAGATAAATCCCCTATTTTGGACGGGTGTGATTGTTACACCTGCAAGAGTGGCTATACCAGAGGATATCTGAGACATTTATATTTGTCGAAGGAATTATCCTACTATCGCCTAGCGTCTATCCACAACGTAAGATTCATGGTCAGGCTGACAGAGCAAATGAGAAAGAATATCAGAGGATAAGCATGGCGTCGCCAAAGCTGAAGAATTTATACTCTTTTTTTATCGCTTCCCGATAGGCTTTGCCGATGGGGGAGTCGGAAAAGTTTTTAAAGGCGGTAGGGGAGTTGGGAGCAGAAACGAGGGCGCTAACCAGCATCAATAATGATGTTTTTGGTAGATGGAAGTTTGTTATCAGACCATCAACAAATTTAAATTTATATCCCGGCTGAATGAAGATATTAGTCTCCCCTGCCCCGGGGGAAATCATTCCCTGTTCATTTGAGAGTGTTTCCAAGAGCCTGCAGGCAGTCGTGCCGACAGCAATGATCTTTTTACCTGCCTTTTTTGCCAGATTTAGCCTTTGGGCGGTCTCCTGAGAGAGAAAGAAGCTTTCCGAATGAAGCACTTTATCCCGAATCTGTTCGGTGGTAACCGGTCTGAATGTGCCGAGACCGACGTGAAGGGTAACTTTTTCTATCATGACTCCCCTATTCATAAGGTCAGCCAGCAACTTGTCCGTAAAATGCAGTCCTGCAGTAGGGGCGGCTGATGACCCCCTCTCACGGGCGTAAACCGTTTGGTACTGTTCTCTTAGAAGTGGTTCTTTCTCTTTTGAATGAACATACGGAGGTAAGGGAGTAGATCCCAGTTGATCAATTTTTTCCAGAAGTTCAGGTCCGGAGTAATTAAAGTTAATTTCGACTTCACCGTCTTCGTGTTTCTCTTCCACCGTTCCGGTCAATTCCCGGCCAAATGTCAGAAGGCTGCCCTTTTTGGGGAGGCCTTTTCCAATGGCACTAAACGTACTTTGACCTGTCTGTTTAAGTAGCAGCAGCTCAACCTGACCTCCCGTCTCTTTTATACCGAAGAGCCGTGCCGGAAATACCTTGGTGTCATTTAAGACCAGGACGCAATTTTCATCGAGAATGTTTTTTAGGTCTGAAAATACATGATGGCTGACACCTCCCTTATCCTTATCTAGGACTAGTAGACGACAAGAATCTCTGGGTTCAATAGCTTTTTGACCAACCAGACTTTCTGGTAAGTCAAAATTAAAATCTTCGATATTCACTGTGAGTATTTTACCCCTTGGCGGCCTTTTTCCAGTCTCCAACAGCTTGAGCAGACAAATACTTATACGCGCAATACTCGCAATCTGGTGAGGGGTTAGGTATTGTTGGTGACTCCAGAGTCTCTTTGATCTCCAAGAGTGTCAAGGGTACCCAGTTGTCATTGCCGGTGTAGGAGATGATTGACATAGCAAATTCAAGTCGTCCGTCGAACTTAGGCTGATTTTTCAGTGCGTTGGCAAAAATAAAATAACCGGTGGTGGAGACTGTGAATCCAAGTTTGCGGAATATCCATTGATAGACTTCCATCTGGCGCTTGTATGACTGTTTATATTCATCATCAAGGCTAATCTCTTTGCTGGTACTGGTGGCTTTATAGTCGACGATGACAAGGTTTTTATCTTTGTCTTGCCAGAGATCATCGACCAAACCATTGATGACTAAGTTGGATTTTTCATCAAGCACAAGAGCTCCCTCGTATGCCTTCACTTCACCGCGCCATTGGGGTAAATCCGGATGACTGAAAGGAATGCAATCAATGGCGAACTTATTCATCAGTTCGTGTTTTTGTCCTTTTTCTCTGAGCAAATCAAATTCGTTTTTTAGGAGAGAATCGACGGCTGAGTTTAGAAGATACGGTGGAGTGCTGGGCCGACCAAGTCCAATTTTTGCGTCCATGTAGAAACATCTGGGACATTGGGTGAACAGCTCAATTTTTGAGCGGCTAATCTGAAAGGGTTCTTTCGATCCGGATTGGTATAAAGATCTAATTTTTTTGAAGTAAGACACAACCAATGTTAACACGAGGTCGAGCAAAAACTGTTTAGTGTATTTATAATGGAAATGATGAAATTGACTAAAATTGTCGCCACCATCGGTCCGGCAAGCGATACCGAGGAGATCATTGAACACTTAATTGAGGCGGGGGTGAACGTATTTCGTTTTAATACCAAACATGGAACTACCCAGTGGCATGAAGAAAGAATTAAGCGAGTACAACAAATAGCAAATAAGCTAGGAAAAGATATCGGGATCTTGATGGATTTACAGGGTCCGGAGATAAGACTGGAAACATTTGATAAAAAACCGATCTTTGTAGAAAAAGGTGAAACCCTAAAAATCACTGTAGAACCTACTGAAAAATTCAAGTCGATCTGTATCCCCAGGAAAGAAGTATTTGAAGCATTGAATAAAGGTGATCAGATATTAATCGATGACGGAAGTATTGAATTAAAAGTCACATCAGTTTCCGAATCGTTAATAGAGGCAGTAACGGAAGATCCAGGAGAGATAGGACACAGAAAAGGTGTCAACTTTCCCGGCGTAAGAGTAGATCTCCCCTCACTTATCAAAGATGACCTGGAAAAGCTAAGTATGGCGGGAGTAAACAAGGTTGATTTTGTGGCGCTGTCTTTTTGCAGAACAAAAATGGATGTGGAGAATCTCAGGAAAGAACTAGAGAAGCGAAAGATGAAGTCGATGGTGGTTGCTAAGATTGAAAGCCGCGAAGCACTTGACAACATCGATGAGATTATAGAGGCAGCGGATGGAATTATGGTGGCCAGGGGAGACTTGGGCGTTGAGGTCCCGATAGAGGAATTGGCATATTGGCAAAAGAAAATCATTGAGAAATGCAGGGTGAGAAACAAACCTGTTATCACTGCAACCCAAATGCTGCAGTCAATGATAGAAAATTTGAGACCCACTAGAGCGGAAGCGACCGACGTTGCTAATGCAGTCCTTGACGGAACCGATGCAATAATGCTTTCAGGTGAAACAGCCAGTGGTAAACATCCCAAAAAGTCCGTTCAAGCAATGGCCAGGATCGCAACTTTCAATGAAAAACATGAGAGAAGAGCTAAGTTCGAGTTAATCCCTGAAAATGAGACGGATATGATCGTTAAGGCTGTGGAACAAATGTTGGAGCAGGGCAATGTTAAGGCTACTATTATTCTGGTCTTTACTCACTCCGGCGAAACAGCAAGGTCTCTTTCCAGATTGAGACCCTTTATTCCAATCGTGGCAGCAACTGCGGATCAACATGTCGTCGAACAACTAACGCTTTCATACGGAGTATTTGCTGTCAAAACTAAATTTGCAGAGAGTGATTTTAAGCTTCCAAATCCAGTACTCGATATGATGATCAAGGGGGGTTTGATCAACAAAGGAGATAATCTGATCGTAGTACACGGACAGCACTATTACGAAAAGGCTTCGACCAACGCTGTCGCTTTGGTGAAAATCTAGGAATTACTGTTTATTTTGTTTGTTCCTCAAAAGCTTTTGCAACACTTGGACTGTTAGTAGTTAGTCTTTTTATGGTTAACTCGGAAGCTTTATTATTGGCCAATCTCAAATTGTTGTCCGATTTAAGCAAATTTTCCTTGACCTTGTTCAAATGATCTATGGTTTTGTCGATTTCTTCAATTGCTTTAGTGAATTGATCCGAAGCCAGACTGTAATTTCTTGAGAACGCTTCCTTGAATGAATTCATATTGGCCTCAAAGTTGGTGACATCAATGTTTTGATTCTTAAGGGTGTGTATCGTTCTCCTTAATTCCTGAGATTTCAGATTTCCTTGACGCAAGAAGCCAATGATAGTTATAAAATGCTGTGGTCTGATGACGAACATATTTGAATATTCGGGAACCGTTACTATATCGTCATAGTATTCATTGTCTTTTTCAAGCAGGCTGACAAGAACTGCGTATTCGCAGTTTTTTTCCCGCCTATCCTTATCCAATTCCCTGAAGAAGTCCTTATTTTTATGCTTCGTACTAGTTAGATCATCTTCATTCTTCATCTCGAACATTATGGTCAGAACTTCGTTGTCGTCATCATCGAATTCTCTGTAGATGTAATCTCCTTTAGATCCGGAGATAGATACCTGGTTATCCTTGCCAAATTGAGCCTTGGGAAATGCAATAGGGCGAAGTTTGTTAAACTCATTTTCGCAATGTATCTCAAGAGACTCACCAATCATCTTGGTGCTCATTCGTGAGCGCATCTCTTTTAGAGATATAAAAGCCGTCTTACTTGCTTCTAGCTCATCTTGGAATTTTTGTTTTTCCAACTCTTTCTCGTGTTTCACCTCCTGAATTTCCGCCTCCTTCTGGGTTAATGTTTTCTGATATTCATCTTCCAGAGCTTTTTTCTCTTGAAGTGCTTTGAGTTTTGCATCAGATTCGACCTGTTTGGCTATATTGTCGACTTTTATACTTAGAGAGGCGATTTCCTGGTCCTTTTTTAAGAGGGCTTCTTTAGCTCTGCTAATTATGTCCTTCTCTTTGAGCTCCGCCTCAAGGGCTTTCTCTTTTCCGATGCTCTTCTTAGCAGCTTCAATCTGGGCATCAAACTCCTCATTTCTTATAGCTTTGATAAGGTTTTCCAGTGAAGTTTTATCAATATCCGATTCGTGTAGGGATTTAAGATCTATCAAGTCTCCTCTTTGAGCATCCTCGAGTAGTTGTAATGTGTTTTCATCCTGAATTGCGACCTTGACTTGTTTCTTCATGATCTATTCTATACCTTAGGCTGTTTGGAGATCCCAAAAATGACGGTAGAGACTACCCTTTTTGTTGAATAGTTCGTGATGTGAACCAACTTCTTTGATGGATTGCTTTTCCATGACTACTATTTTGTCTGCACGAACTACTGTGGATAGACGATGAGCGATGATGATGGTGGTCTTATTTTGAACTGCTCTCCAAAAACCTTCCTGAATATATTTTTCCGATTCCGAGTCCAGTTGTGAGGTGGCTTCGTCAAAAATGATAATGTCGGGATTACTGAGGATCATCCTGGCAATGGCCAGTCTCTGACGCTGACCTCCGGAAAGTTTAACGCCCCTCTCCCCCACTACAGTATCGTACTTCTTTGGAAGAGTGCTGATGAAGTCATCCAGCTTGGCCATTTTAGCGGCTGCAACAATCTCTTTTTGACTTGCTTCAGGATTGCCATAACCGATATTAAAACCGATGGTGTCGTTGAAAAGATTGGGGTCCTGGGGAACAACACCCATCAATGAGCGGAGGTAGCTTTTATCCATGTCTTTGATGTCGACGTCGTCAATAAGGATCTTGCCCTTAGTGGGATCAAAGAATCTCATCAATAACTTAACCAGAGTAGTCTTCCCCACTCCGGATGAGCCCACCAGGGCAACAGACTGACCTGCTCTGATACCAAGGTCAATATCTTTTACCGCACCCTTCTTGCCTTCGGGATATGTAAAACTGACATCCTTAAATTCTATTTCACCTTTAACACGAACAATTGTTTTAGGTGTGGCGGGATCTTTTACCAGAGTGTCCTGGTCAAAGATAGCGAAGTAGTTGTCGAGGTCGACGTAATGCTTGGCCATGTCTCTGACGCTGAAGATGAATTCATAAAAGCGAGGGTAAAAGGCACTGATGAAGCCAAGGATCATAACGAAGTCGCTGACCGCCATTTGACCGGAAGCAGCTCGGTTAAGACTATAAAGAAGCATAACAAAAAGGCCAATGTTTCCAACCGAACCAACCGTGACGTCGATGACTCGGAAAGACATGCTATATCCCCAAAGAGCTTTTACCCAGCTAGCGAAGGAGTTCTTGAGACGAGTAATCTCCCACTTTTCCTTGGCAAAATACTTTACGGTCTCGTAATTAAGCAAGTTATCCACGATCAGTCCAGAGATCTCATCCTCCGACTTATTGAAATCTTTTCTTTTGTTGATGTTGTTTAGAATGACGAACCGAGCCAGGGCTGCGTTAATGAAGAATGAACCGAACATAATGGCGGCAATCTCCCAGTTAAAAGTGCTAAAGAAAATGAGGATGACGATGAAGTTGATTGCTATCCTGACCAGATGAACGGATGAATCAAAGAGGGAAAAGAAAGCACCATCACCACGTCTGATACAACTGATGAGACTGCCGGTGCTTTTTGATTGATGATAGGCAAGATCGAGATCTTGAATCTTTTTGACCGCCCCAAGACGAGCATCCTTGGCAGCAGGAATGACCAAGTAATCCAGAGTCATCCAACTAAGGATACCTAGGGCGAGACTGAGGAACCTGATACCGATGTATCCCAACAAAACGGTCATGATCGAGCTAAGCACACCTGAGGATACCGATTCGACAAAAAGTTTATAGAAATAAGGCTGAATACTATCCGAAACAGAACTCAAAACCAGTATGACTGCAAACACGCTAAAACGGACCGGATAGGCCAAAAGGAACCTGACAAATGTCTTGTAGCGGCGTAATAAGTTCATACAAAAAATCCTGCTAGGAAGGGCAAATCAATTTTACATCCCATGATGGTAAAATAACAACCAATATAATGACAAAATATATAAGATATATATGAGTAGCTTTAACGAGCGAATGATGAATGT
>CAZYOB010000015.1:0-23059 GCA_964648275.1 uncultured Pseudomonadales bacterium | reverse complement strand
AGGCTCCCCGGTGTTTCCTTGACGTTTAAAGAGTCGGGCAGGGAAAAGTTCCAGAAGCTAACTAAAGAAAATATCGAAAAACCTATTGCCATTCTCCTTGATGGAGAGGCTGTTACCATGCCCATAGTTAGACAGGAGATCACCGGTGGGCAAGCACAGATTACCGGCAGCTTTACGGTTGAAGAGGCTAAGTCACTCACGGTCCAGCTCAATGCCGGTGCCCTTCCGGTACCCGTCTCGGTCATAAGTCAAAAAAATATACCCGCTACCCTGGGAGCAGACTCGATCAGAAAATCAATTATCGCTGGTGGCATTGGTCTTCTGATGGTAATTGTGTTCATGATCGGCAACTATGGCAAAATGGGCATTATTGCCTCGGTCAGTCTTGTTCTTTACGGATTGTTCACTCTTGCCCTCTACAAGATTATCCCCGTGGTCCTCAGTCTTCCCGGCATTGCCGGATTTCTTCTCTCTGTGGGTATGGCAGTTGACAGCAATATTCTTATTTTCGAACGCTATAAAGAAGAGATCCGTGCCGGTAGGGGTTGGCAGGTCGCTCTTGAGCTGGCTTTTGGTAGGGCTTGGGATTCAATTAAGGATGCCAACACGGCAACGATCATTACCGGCTTGATTCTTTTTAATCCTCTCGAATGGTCATTCCTCAATTCCTCAGGGGCAGTTCGTGGTTTTGCACTTACCCTTATTTTGGGAATTCTCATCTCCCTTTTTACCGGAATCTACGTCACTCGTAATTTACTACGCGTCTTCTATCACGGCAAAAATCAAACACCCAAAAAACTATGAACTGGATGAAATTAACCCCGATCTACTTTTTAATATCCGCTCTGGTCATTATTCCCGGATTATTTTCTCTCGCACGCTACGGATTGAAATTGAGCATCGAGTTTACCGGAGGTACCCGCCTCACACTTACCCAGGTACAGTCTGATTCTGAGACGATACTGGCCGCCTTTAAAGACTACTCTCCCAACGTAGAGAATCGATCTGACACATCGATTACCTTAAAAATGAAAACGATAGACCAGCCATTGGCTCAAAAACAAATAGAATCTCTAAAGGAAGAAAATTCTGAGATCACCCTTACGGACTTTGAGACCATCGGTCCCGCCCTGGGACAGGAAACGCTCAAAAAAACCCTCAATGCACTTCTTTTGGCTTCAGTTCTCTTGCTCGCCTATATTAGTTTTGCCTTTAAACAAATAAAGTATGGAGTCTGTGCCGTTCTGGCCATGTTTCACGACACTGCCGTATTGCTGGGTAGTTTTTCCCTCCTCGGTCACTTCGCTGGAATCGAGGTAGATTTACTTTTCGTCACCGCCGTTCTCACTATTTTGTCATTCTCCGTCCACGACACGATTGTTGTTTATGACAGGATTAGGGAGCTGAATAAGAAGACCAAAGGAGTTACATATATTGAGCTAATCAATCGGGCCGTCACCGAGACCATGGCCCGTTCTCTTAATAACTCGCTCACCATCATCTTCATGCTTCTCGCGATGTTCCTTTTAGGTGGCCAATCGACAAAATACTTTTCTCTTGCTCTCCTCATCGGAACCATCACGGGCACTTACTCATCCACCTTCACGGCTGCACCACTCTTGGTTGCTTGGGAGAAGCTCCCCTTTGGAAAGAAATAGGAACCAAGGAACTCGTCAAACAGTCACTGTTTACCTTTAGGAAATTCTCCCCAAATCTCGTATTCTGCCAATTAAATAATCCCTATTATTCTTACTTGTATCTTCGATAACCTCTTCAAAAAGAGCATTTAGCGTCTTGCCGATAACTGGTCCTGGTGGCACCCCCAGAACTTCCATGACATCCTTACCGTTCACTGCCATATCTTTCACCTCCATCGGCTCATAAAGTTGTTCCCCGATTCTCTTTTGCAGCTCCATGAATCTCCAGCTGGTTGTCCGGCTGCCACTACCCTTTCTATCAGCGATTCTCAGCATAATCATATCGGAAATATTTTCCTTCCCTATCTTTCTAATCAATCGTCTAATAGCTGCATCGGTCATTTCGGGTTGGTAGGCGAACATATGCTGCCTTACCATCGTCACCATCTTTTCACTCTGTTTGCTGGTTAGTCTCAATCTCTTGACTATTTCTTCGGTCATCCTCGCTCCGATCACTTCATGGCCGTAGAAGGTAATCATTTTTCTGGTGTCCTGGATAAAACCGCAGACCTCACATTTATAAATCTCCACATCGATTTCTTTGTATAACTTCTCGCAGCTTCTGCATTTAAACCTTCTGCTGCGGGGTTTTCCGATATCGTGAATTAGTGCAGCCAGTCTCACCAGTACATCAGAAGAAGGACAATTCCTCAGCGCCTCGATGGCATGGTCCAGTACGGTCAATTGGTGGTGGCCACCCTGGGCGATACCCCTACCTTCCAATAATTCTGGCATTATGTCTTTCATCAATCCTGTAGAGATCATCAGTTGAACTCCATCCGCGGGGTAATCCGTCACCAATATTCTGAAGAGTTCATCTCTAACTCTTTCTCTACTTATTTTTGACAGTAACCCCGACTGATTACTGATTGCCTCCAAGGTTTTTTCTTCGATCTTGAAACCAAGTCTGGCCGCAAATCTGATTGCCCTCATCATCCTCAAAGCATCTTCCCCGAAACGTTTTTCCGGATCGCCCACGGCTCGTATCACTCCTGACTCAAAGTCTTTCAAACCGTCGACCATATCGATCAGCTCATATTTACCGTCCTTTTCACCTATTACGATGGCGTTTACGGTAAGGTCCCTTCTGACTACATCCTCTTCAAGTGTTTTTCCCCAGGTTACCTCATCGGGCCTTCGGAAGTCGGAGTATTCTTTTTCCGATCTGTAAGTAGTAATTTCATAAAGCTCGTCTCCCTCTCCCACTTTTACGTTAAAAGATACTGTTCCGAAATCATTGTTATAAAAAGGGTCACGCCTTTTTAGAATCTTCATGCTCTGCTCCGGGGTAGCATTCGTTGTTAAGTCACTGTTCTCGGGCACTTTGCCTACCAGAATATTTCTTACTCCTCCACCGACAAGATATATTTCAAAGCCCGCACTAGTATAATCTCTCATAACCTCCTTAAGCTCATCGGGGATAAGTGCTACTTCATCTATCGTCAAAATTCTCCTATACACGCATAAATCTTATCACGATAAGCCTGGATTCAGGATAAAATATAGACAATAAACAAACATGAGCATTAATCTAGACGAACTCAGATCGGTCTCCAGGGAAAAAATCCACAAACTTGATGAGGATAGACTCATTCAGGTCTTTAACTTCGCCGCCCAAAAACATCACGGTCAGGTTAGACAGACCGGTGAACCATATATCAGCCACTCGATTTTTGTCGCCCACACACTGGCTTCTTGGGGGATTGATCAGGCTAGTGTTGAAGCCTCGCTACTTCATGACACTCCTGACATGTCAGGAGTGTCCATAGAGGAATTGGAGAAGGAATTCGGTAAAGAGGTTGCTCAGTTGGTTGAGGGTGTCACCAAGGTAGGTAAGGTACAGCTTAGGGGCAGTCATGATGTTGAGTTTCTGGAAAATCTACGAAAAATGTTCGTCTCCATGGCGCAGGATATCAGGGTTGTCCTTATCCGTTTGGCCGATAGGCTTCACAATGTAGCCACACTTGAAGGAGTGGCTCTTGCTAAACAAAAAAGGATCGCCCTTGAAACAATGGAGGTTTATGCTCCTTTGGCAGAACGTCTGGGTATGGGTAAGCTTAAGGGTGAGCTCGAAGATCTTGCCTTTCCATATATTTTCCCCAATGAATATGAGTGGGTCATGGGTGTTGCCAAACCTCACTTTAAGTACTCTGAAGAAAATGTCTCCGGAATAATCCAGAAGATCCGTCAGCAACTGGTTAAACATAAGGTCAAAGCTAAAGTTGAGGGCAGGCCAAAGAGAAAATATAGTCTATACAAGAAACTTCTTCGTCCGGAAATTGATCGTGACATCACTCTCATTCACGATCTTATGGCAATTAGAGTAATCACCCCCGACACCTCCTCCTGCTACTCTGCCCTAGGTATCATTCACCAATACTGGAAACCGGCACCATCGCTAGGTATTTCTGACTTCATTGCTCAGCCCAAACCCAATGGCTACCGCTCGATACATACTAAAGTCTTTGACAACAAAGGCAACATAGTTGAAATTCAGATCCGCTCGGAGGAGATGCATCAGCAAGCTGAATACGGAGCCGCCGCTCACTTTGCCTATGCTCAGGCAAAAATGGCCGGTGCGTCAGATGATCGGCTTGAAAAAGGTGTCGCTTTTAAGGTTTCGGAAAAAATGTCCTGGGTAAACCAGCTTGCCAGTTGGCAGCAAACAGTTAGTAATGTAGAAAATATTAACCAGTACAAATTGGATGCCCTTGCTCATCATATATACGTATTCTCACCTAAAGGGGATGTATACGATTTACCTGAAAATTCCACCCCCATTGATTACGCTTTCTCGGTCCATTCAGATCTTGGACAATTTATCCACACGGCTAAGATAAACGGCAGGATCGTTCCTTTGAGTGCCATTCTGAAAAGTGGTGATGTAGTGGAGATTCTTAAAACAAAAGCCAAAAAGAAACCCAATCGTGATTGGCTTCATTTCGTTAAGACCAGCAAAGCCAGGACAGAGATTAGAAAGCTTACTAGCGAGAAATAACCACAAAAAAGACCACCCCTGCTCATTCAGGCTCATCTTTGCTACAATCATGAGTATGGAAAGAACGTTTGTCAAAGACACTTTAAATAAAGTCGGTCAGTCGGTAACACTAAAGGGATGGGTTGATAATAAGCGTGATTTCGGCAAGCTTACCTTCATTGATTTAAGAGATTTTTCCGGAAAAATTCAGCTTGTTGGTTTTCAAAAAATGGCTGACCTAGGAATTCAAGATGCTATCGTCATCACCGGCACAGTCAAGGAAAGGGGAGAAAAAACTATCAATCCGGAACTGGAGACTGGCAAAATTGAAGTAGATGTCCAGGAGTATTCTGTTTTGGCCAAGGCGGCCACACCTCCATTTGACATTACCAAGGAAGAGCTTGACCTCGAACTACCTACACTTTTAGACAATCGCTCACTCACCCTTCGCCATCCTAAAGTTCAGGCAATTTTTAAAGTTCAATCGACGATAGTCAGCGCTTTCAGGGACTTTCTGAAAGGTAAAGGCTTCTTCGAATTTCAAGCTCCAACAATTGTTCCTGAGATTGCCGAGGGTGGTTCGGAGGTATTTGAAGTAGATTATTTTGGCCGCAAGGCCTATCTCACTCAAAGTCCTCAGCTGTACAAACAGATAGCGATGAGTGCTTTCGAACGGGTATTTTCCGTTAACAAAGTTTTCCGAGCGGAGCCCAGTGTTACCACCCGCCACATAACTGAACTTGTTTCTCTTGATGCTGAGATGGCCTTCATCGAAAGCTGGACAGATATAACTGATCTAGAGGACGAGTGTGTCAAATACATGCTTCATGAAGTCGAGACAAAATGCGCCAAGGAGCTGAAGATGTATCAAGCGACCATTCCTTCTACCATCGACAAGACCCCGGTTCTCAGCCTTACTGAAGCTCAACAAAAGATCCTTGATAAGACAGGCAGAGACCCTAGGGGAGAAAAAGATCTTAACCCTGAAGATGAAAGAGATATATGCAAAATCATAAAGGAAGAGACTGGTTCTGATTTGGTCTTTATTTACGGATACCCCACGAAACAAAAACCCTTCTACGTCTACCCGAATCCGGAGAATCCGGAATTCAACGAGGGTGTTGATCTTCTCTGTAGGGGAGTGGAGTGGTCATCCGGCGGCAGACGTGTGAGCGACTATGCTCAACTTCTTAATCAGGTCGAAGAATGGAAGATGGATCCTTCAAAAATTACTCTCTTCCTCGAAGCTTTTAAGTACGGTGTTCCTCCTGAAGGAGGATTCGCTCTCGGCCTGGAGCGCCTTACCATGCAGATCCTTGGATTGGGGAATATCAGGGAGGCCAGTATGTTCCCAAGGGATATGGAGAGGGTCGATCTTAAACTGGCGGATAAGTCTTAAAAAATGAAATTTAATATGCCCGTGTCACGCTCGGTCCATCTGAGAATAGGTCTTGTCATTCTTTCATTTTTTGTCGGCTTTGTTATTTCTACCCCGACTGTTCCTCGCCCTTATCTTTCAAAGCCCACCGTTAAAGCTGCATACACCCGTACTCCACCAATTCCCAAATCCAGTCTCATAATTCCGCCGGAGATCACCGCCCAAGCAGTTTTCATTGTCGACCTTAACAGCCAAATAGTATTATTGGCCAAACAGCCAAATCTCAGACTCCGCCCTGCTTCCTTGACAAAAATCATGACGGCCATAGTCTCTATGGACCAATATGAACCGGGTGCTCTTCTGAGGGTACAAAACGGTAGCCTCTCTGTTGGTGCCAAAGCAGAACTTATTAAGGGTGACATCCTCACGGCCCAAAGCGCCCTTTATGCTCTACTGGTCCCCTCGGGGAATGACGCAGCTGTCACGTTGGCGGAAAATTTTCCCGGTGGTTACAAAAGCTTCATCGATCACATGAATGCTAAAGTATTCCAACTTGGACTCACCAATACTCATTTCGCCAATGTCTCTGGTGTTGAAAGTCTAAATCACTTCACCAGCGCCTACGATATCTCTATCATCGCTCAACACGCTCTCGCCCGTCCTATGTTTAAAAACATAGTTTCCACCCGCAAGATCACCCTCAAGAGCGAGAAGGGAAATTCTTACCCCCTGGTCACTACTAATCTATTGTTGGGGAAGCCTGGTATTCTGGGAGTTAAGACTGGCTGGACAAACGATGCCGGAGAATGTTTGGTTACATATGCAGACAGATATACGCACCCGGTACTGATCAGCTTGCTGGGAAGTAAAGATCGCTTTGGTGAAACCGAAAAACTACTTGATTGGATCTACACCAACTATATCTGGGAATAGCCTATTTCTTGACCCATTCCTCTTTCACTGCCGAAACATAAGCCACCAGACCTTTATCACCCAAGAATATATAAATAGGCATGGCATAATTTTGGCTCTGCTCCGCATCATAGTAGCCAAGGAAAACCTTCCTTATCTTTATTTCTCCACTGTCCGGACTGGATAGAGTTACAAATCCTCCACCGCTACTAAGTTCTGCCCAAGCCTCTTCGCCTGTCTTGATTGGATAAGTACCGTTGTTGTCATATTGAACCGTGGTGTAACCGTAATCAACAAAAATATATTTCTCCGCTACCGATCTACCTCCGGAAAAAATTATCCTGATAAGTCCCTTCCCCGGGTCTGTTCTGTAGAAAGGATAACTTGCGATTACTTCCTTTTTGTCACTCTCTGGATTAATTTCCTCGATATCCTTTCTGAACAAGTCGATTTGGACAAAATCGGCGTCCGATAGCGATAGAGCGTTGATCAACTTACCGACATCATCTTTAAGTGGAGTAATCTTTTCGGCACCGATCGCATCATTAGGTAATAAATTAATTTTCTTGAAATAATTTTCCGCTTCGGTGATGACAGCTTGTTGAGAAGTAAAGTTGGCCATAGCTGCCAGAGCAGGATTATTTTGCCACTGTCTTGTCAGCATAAAATGACCGGAAATAATATTCATATCTAGTTTGGAAGCCAGCTGATCCTGAAGTGTCCAAACATATCTGGTCTCGGTTGGCTGCTCGGGTTTGAAGAGAAATCCCAGATCCGTAGCCACCTCGATCGCTTTATCAGGATCGGCAAAACCGGATCTCCTGGTGGGCGCACGGTAAACGATCATTCTATCGGGGAAAGCAGGTATTTGTCCTGTGGGTAGTTCAAGAACCAGTGTCGGCTTCTGTGGGTTTTCGGGAAAGGCAATGGGGTTGAGTTGACCAAAGTCGACCGTGGGAGGAGGTGGGGCAGGGGGGTAAAGCTTGTTGTAATAGGCAATAGCTGCTATCCCCATATACCACAATAAAGATATCGTCACCATCGCGATACCACCATATTTAATTGCTTTACGTGCCTGTTCTGCTGATTCTGTTAGCGTAGCCATAGGTCAATCTGAATATAAATAAAGTATACTATCATCATGTCTCCTACGCACGTGAGAACTCGCATCGCCCCTTCACCCACAGGAACACCTCATATTGGCAATACTCGCACGGCTCTCTTTGATTATTTACTTGCTAAAAAATATAACGGTGAGTTTATTTTACGCATCGAAGATACCGACCAAGATCGTTATGTCCCCGGAAGTGAAGAAAAAATATTCAAAATCCATGAGCTTCTTGGTTTAATTCCCGATGAAAGCCCCGTTATCGGTGGTCCATTTGCACCATACACACAATCTGAGAGGAAAGAGATATATCAACAACACGCTAAAGAATTGGTGGAAAAAGAGGCAGCATATTATTGTTTTTGCTCTGAGGAAAGGCTAAAAAAACTTCACGTTGACAACCCTTTCGCTAAATACGATCGCCACTGTCGCCATCTTTCCCAAGAAGAGGTGACTACGAGGCTTGCCGCCGGAGAACCACATGTTATTAGGGTAAAACTACCCGAGGATGGATATACTGTTTGGAGCGATCTGGTACAAGGCAAGCTTTCTCTACCCAATAACGAATGTGATGACAAGGTACTTCTCAAGACTTCTGGCTTACCCACATATCATCTGGCGGTAGTGGTTGACGATCATCTGATGGAGATCAGCCACGCTCTTCGTGGCGTTGAGTGGCTCATGTCTACTCCGGTTCATCTTTTTCTTTTCAAGTCCTTCGGTTGGGAGCCGCCGATTCTCGCCCATGTGCCTCTTTTGTTGGGTCCGGATAAGAGCAAGCTCAGCAAACGCCACGGTGCCAAGTCGGTACTTGAGTATGTAGAAGATGGATACTTACCTGAAGCCGTCAACAACTTTCTTTTCTTCCTGGGGTTCTCATACAAAGACAACTCTGACCTTTTGACTCTTCCAGAAATGATAGATATTTTTGACGAAAATAGGATTCAACGCCAAAACGCTATCTTCGATATAGAAAAGTTGGATTACCTCAATAGCCAGTGGCTAAAGAAATTGGATGAGAACGACCTTCTTAGCCGGCTAAAACCACTTATACCCTCGGAATGGTCTCCTGAGAAAATCTTGGAAATCTTGCCTCTTGTCAAAGATAGGATGGTCACCCTGGGGGATTTCGTCACTCTCTCGGATTACTTCTTTAATCCTCCCCAAGTAGATAAAACTCTTATTCTCGATCAATCAGGTCACTCGGAAGATGAAACCAGAAAGTGGTTCTCAGTAGTTAAAGGTATTATTTCTTCACATGAGGATTTCACCTCTCAATCTCTCCACGACGCACTTGCCCTGGCCCAAAAAGATTCCGGATTATCCCCAAAAGAAGCCTTTATGTCCCTCAGGCTCAGTCTCACTGGTAGACCTGTTACACCACCACTCTTCGATTGTATTGTCGTTTTTGGAAAAGAAGAAACCATCAGAAGATTAGATCAATTTCTCAATTAGAATCATGCCAACGACTAACCTTGCCCGGTCGATAGCCAATCTAGAAAAAAGGTCTGAATCAGTCAGGTCGCGTCTTCTCAAAAACAAGACAGCCAAAAATTTCTTTAAAAAGTCGAGCCTGATTGCCTTTGACCTGAGGGAAAAGTCTGGCAGATTATTGGCTGGTGCCGGTCTTGTTGGTACTCTACTGGCACTTCCGCTGCAGCCACCGGCTGCCATCGAACCCATAAAAGCGGTTGCTTCCCAAGACGCTCTTACTCAAAGACAAAAGCTACTGACTAAGATCCAGGATGTTCTTCCTCACAATCCGTCGAAACTTACTCCTGAAGGTGCTACCACAGTTGAAGAGATGGTAAAAGAGCATACTGGGATCACCGCCAAAGCATATCTTGAGGGTCAGTCTCTCAACCACCATCTGGGATACATGGGATTTGAACAGCATTTAAAAAGATACCCCGGGGACAGTCTTGCACAGCACGATGAGATTCAGGAAGCGGGCATGGCCCCTGGCCTAGGTGCTTGGGGATATTTTGCTCGTGACGCCAATCAGTTCACCACCAAAGATTATTTGAATGAAAAATATTACGTCGCTGTCCAAACACTCTATCTAGAAAACTGGAACCAGGATTTTGCCGAACTTAGAGACTGGTATAAAAACCGGAAAGTGTTGGTCATCAATCCGGTCAATGGTAAGGCTGTAGTAGCTGTCATAGGTGATGCCGGTCCGGCCGAATGGACCGGCAAACAGTTCGGTGGTTCACCTGAAGTGATGCAAGCCCTTGATCTTCATCTTGGTCCACGAAAAGGTGCTACATTGCTCCTCTTTGTTGATGACCCGGATAATCGCATTCCCTTAGGACCGGTCAATTATTAAAAAATATGTCAATTCTTTTCTACGATCATCTAATAAATAAAGAGGAAGTTATTATCCTCATCGAATCTACTGATGAACCTGAAAATCACAAAAGCCGGGCAAAGCAGCTTGTGGATGACATCATCCATCAGGAAATAATTAATTTTATTCTCGATAAACTTGAAGAGCCAAAACACAAGACGTTTCTTTATCTCATAGAAGAAAGACCCTACGATCCGGAAATTATTATCTTCTTACAGGAACATGTCAGTCCTACTATCGACAGGGAACTTCAGGAGTTTGCCAGCTCACTCATTGAAGAGATCAAAAGAGACTTCCTCTCGGAAGAATAAAGTGCTATTCTGTTTGAATGGACAATAAAGACGAACTCTGCCCAAAATGCGGCGCCCCTCTTGGTGAAGTTACCGAAACCCCTACCGGGAGGAAACTCCAACGTTGCTCTACAGGCAGTTGGAACAAAGAGACCAAAAAGTCAGAAGGTTGTGATTATGTCAAATGGATGGCTGTTGAGCCTTCTACGTTGGATGAAAAATGCCCTAAATGTGGTTCAACCTTAGTGCTCCAGGTCACCAGGTTCGGCAAAAAGATGAAAAAATGTAGTGCCGGAGGTTGGGATAAGGAATCTAAGAAAGCAACCGGTTGCGACTATGTCGAGTGGATAAATGGCACTACCGAGAAATTGGATGAAAAATGCCCTGCCTGCGGTGCCGATCTGGTCCTCTACACCACAGCCAACGGCAAAAAGATGAAAAAATGCTCTACATCAGGATGGGACAGAGAAGCCAAGAAAGCTACTGGCTGTGACTATGTCCAATGGCTAAAAACCCAATTCCAGGCTCCATCCAATGGGGAAGAATTCCTTCCTCCCGAAGAGATCAATTTCTGAGGCTAAAACTTGACTACCTGAGGTTGTACTATATAATATAGGTTTAATCTTCTCAAAACCTGCGCACATTTCCAGGAGGCATGAATGGCTTCAATCTTTAAGTTCATTTCTGGCCTATTCCACGACCCTCGCTTCTACAAGTCAGCTGAAATTCCTGCGGACCTTCCCGTGGAGTTCTGGTATATATTCCTTGATATGGAAATCGGCTCTGCCGTCCGTAAATCAGTTTCGGTAACCCCGTGGTCAGAATTAATCCCCGAGATCAAACGGCTCAAGATCTACTCCGCCTGCTCGTCATCGAACCCGGTTGTAATCTGTGTAGTCACGGTACTGGGACACGGTAAGCACGTCATCAATTTACCAAAAAGTGAATTTATTGACAAATTTGGAGAGATCCAAGAAGTAGATGATCAAGGGCTTAAAGACTGGTTTGCGGATATAGGCAAAAAGAAAGAAGAACTCCTCTCAGCCCTTAGATCCGTAAGCCGAGGCTTGCAAGATGTCCTTGATAATCTCAATTTCTAAGGCACATCTACCTACCGTCCCCACAAGGGACGGTTTTTTTATTAGAAATTTGAGGATATAATGACAATTATCACCCTCATGTCGACCCCCCTTGACGTTAGGGAAAATAATGTTGTATTCTTAATTACAATTAACAATAATATAATATGAGAAAATTTCTATCTTTCCTTCCTCTCCTGCTTCTCTTGGTGGCTACTCCCGCCCTTGCCCAAAATGGCCCAAGACCAAATCCAACTAAACCGGCACAAGTCATGGCTCGTCTCTCGGAAGCCAGCCTTAGAGCTTGTCAGGCCAGAGAGGCCTCCATGGGTAAAAGCATCACCCAGCTCAATAAAACTACCCTCAACATGATTGAGGTCTTCAACAAAATTTCAGCCAGGGTCCAGTATTATTACGTCAATACTGCCATACCTGCCGGCAAGACAATTTCCAATTACAACACTCTTGTTGGTGAAGTAGAAAGAAATAGAGCGGCTGTTTCCACCGAACTTTCCGCAGCTATGGCTAACGGAAATGATTTTTCATGTAACGGAGACGATCCTAAAGGGTTGCTGACCCAGTACAGAGCACATATACGTGCTACAAAAGAGTCCCTTAACGCCTATCGCACTTCAATCAACAAATTGATTGTCGCCATCCGCTCAGCTACACCGGCAGCTACTGCAACTCCAACAGCAAATTAATTTAAAAAAACATGCCCAAAAAAACATACGTCAAAAAAGACAACCCAATGTTGGTACAGTTGATGATAATAGTCGCCCTCGCAGCCGTTGCCATCTTCATTATGACTTTAAAGAGTACTATGCCTGCACAACCTACCGCTACCCCAACCCCTGCCCCTTTAGAGTTTGATGGTACAACTACTGAGCTGAATAGCGTCGATATCGACCAAATCGATTCTGGTCTAGACCAGCTCAACACGGAGACATCTACTTTCTGATAGGGAATTACCTCTTGACACCGTCCTGGACAATCTAGTAACATATTCTAATAGTCGAATATAAGAATATGTACCAAGAAGTATTTCAACTGCACTCGGATCTATTAAAAGCATTGGCTCACCCAAAGAGACTTGAGATAATACATTTGTTGAGGGACCAAACACTCAACGTTACGCAGATACAAACAATGTTGGATTTGCCGCAAGCAAACCTCAGTCAACATCTCTCGGTTCTTCGTCAAAAAGGCATTGTTGTCTGCAAGAAAGAAGGAAAGCAAATCCAGTACAGGCTGGCCCATCAAAATTTCATCCTTGCCAGCGACCTGCTAAGACTTGTTTTAATTGAAAAATATAGTAACTCCAAAATCGTTGAAGAGCTATCGATAAGGATGACTGATCTGGTTCCCTTGGCCCTGGACCCGGTGTGTGGAATGCGACTATCACCCAAGACAGCCGCCTTTGCATACAAGTATGACGGGAAAACTCATTATTTTTGCGCCGCTGGATGTTTCGGCAAATTCAAAAAAAATCCTCTAAAATTTATTTGCACCAAAAACAAATGAGCTCAAAAAATAAAAACTTCGATATACAAACAGTCTCCATCAAAGGCATGCATTGTCGTTCCTGTGAAATTATGATCGAAGACAATTTGCTTAAAATTCCCGGAGTAAAGAAGGTGTCGGTAAGCCATACCAAAGGACAGGCGAACATATATTATGACCGTAAAATAAATACCCAAGCTATTGCCACTGCAGTCAACTCTGCTGGATATGATTTGGGAACGGAAAACCTCCCGTTGGTTTCAAAAAATCTTAACGACTACGTTGACTTGGGTTGGGCATTGTTTATAGTCGTCTCACTATACGTTGTAGCCAAGTCGTCAGGTTTATTCAACCTCGGTGACTTCCTGACCGGAAGTTACTCAAATCTTTGGTTAGTCCTTCTTGTCGGGATTACTGCCGGGCTATCTACTTGTATGGCTATGGTGGGAGGACTGGTTTTGGGCATATCGGCTAAGTATTCGGAGGATCATCCGCACGCATCGGTTACCGAAAAATTTACACCTCATTTGGTATTTAATTCTGCCCGCGTAATCTCATACTCATTTTTAGGAGGGATTATCGGCTTAGCGGGATCTATCATCCAACTCTCTCCGATTTTCATCGGAGGTCTTACGGTTACTGTTGGTCTTATAATGCTCCTTCTCGGTGGTCAGCTGATTGACATCTTTCCTGTATTGAAAAAGATATCGTTCACTGTCCCGAAGAAAATTAGTCGTCTACTGGGTCTTAAAGACCAATCTTCTTCTCCTTATACCCATAAAAATGCTGCCGTGCTCGGCTCACTGACCTTCTTCCTTCCTTGTGGATTCACCCAGGCCATGCAGTTATACGCCATGAGTACCGGTAGCTTGTTGACTGGAGCCCTCACTATGGGAGTCTTTGCCCTTGGCACCACCCCGGGACTCCTGGGTATTGGAGGTCTCACTTCTGCATTAAAAGGGGCCTGGGCAAAGTTCTTTTTTAAGACGGCAGGCATTGTCGTTATTTTCCTCGCTTTTACTAACTTGAACGGAGGCCTCACTCTTTTAGGGCTCAACACAGGTTATCAATCTATTTTAAGCTCCATCTCCGCCAAGCCGGAAGTTACCGAGACCTCGGGAGTTATTAATCGCGGTGATATTCAAGAGGTCAACATGACTCAGAACTCCACTGGTTACAACCCGAATTATTTCGTCATCAAGAAAGGCGTTCCGGTACGCTGGATAATCAACTCGACCAGTTCATACTCTTGCGCCACCAGCCTGATCGCCCCGAAGCTGGGTATCAGGAAAAATCTGAAGTCCGGACAAAACATAATTGAATTCACTCCCACCCAAACTGGAATAATTCCCTTTTCATGTTCCATGGGCATGTATTCAGGATCATTTAAAGTTATATAAAAAATTATGAACAACAAACAAGCCAGAGCATCAATCCTGATTAGCGGAATGCATTGTAGCTCATGTGCTTCACTGGTAGAGAGAGAGTTGCAAAAAGAACCGGGCATCATCGACGCTAAGGTTAACTTTGCGACAGAAAAAGCCACCATTAACTTCGATGCCGAAAAAACAAACACCGAAAAACTCCTCTCAATCATAAAGGGTGCAGGTTACACCGGAGTTCCGGCTGACTCTGTGGACCAGTCCGCTCAAACGCATAAGCACGCTGAAATGACTAAGAATCAATTTAATAAATTTTTATTCAGCTTGGCCCTCTCCCTACCCCTGCTATATTTCATGCTGATGGACATTTTTATGTTCCTTCCCGGGTCTCAATTTCTTCTTCCCTACATGGGAATCATCTCCCTTATTCTCGCCACGCCGGTTCAGTTTTATATCGGGGCGGACTTTTATAGAGGTGCTCTTTCTGCCTTCAAAATGCGCACCTTCAACATGGACAGTCTTATCGCTATCGGCACTTCGGTTGCCTACTTTTACAGCGTTATCAACCTCTATCTCTACTACCTAAAAAATAACTCGCTAATTGGTATTGATGGAATGAAAATCCCTGACCTGTATTTTGAAACCGCAGCCCTTTTAATTACCTTTGTCGTGCTCGGAAAACTACTGGAGTCCAAAGCAAAAGGAAAGACGTCAGAGGCCATTAAAAAACTAATTGGTCTCCAACCGAGGACGGCGCGTGTTGAAAGAAATAAAGTCACATTGGATATTCCCATCGATGAGGTAGTAAAGGATGACATTGTTATTGTCAGGCCTGGAGAAAAAATTCCCGTTGATGGCGTCATCATTTCTGGATCTTCAGCCGTCGATGAATCAATGATCACCGGAGAAAGTATGCCCGTAGAAAAGAGAGAGGCCGATCATGTCACCGGAGGAACAGTTAACATGCTGGGAAGCTTTAAGTTCAAGGCGACTCGAATCGGAGCGGAAACCACTCTTTCTCAAATAATAAAATTCGTTGAAGAAGCTCAAGGATCAAAGGCTCAAATCCAAGCACTCGCCGACAAAATATCGTCCTGGTTCGTTCCGGCGGTTCTCATTATCGCAGTTGTCACCTTCGTTGTTTGGTATTTCTTTCTAGGAGCTACACTTTCATATGCGTTGCTGGCGTTAACTTCGGTCATTGTTATTGCCTGTCCCTGTGCACTTGGCCTGGCCACTCCGACCGCCATTTTGGTAGGTACTGGAGTTGGTGCAGAGCAGGGGATCTTAATCAAGGGTGGAGAGCCGCTGGAAAAAGCTGGTAGCATTGACACCATCGTTCTGGATAAAACTGGTACGATCACCAAAGGCAAACCGGAAGTCACAGATGTCATTTCAGTCGGAAAAGTTAAGGAAAAAGAAATCCTTCAGCTTGCTTCAAGTCTAGAGAAACAATCTGAACACCCTCTCGCTGAGGCTATTTTTTCCCATGCCCAAAAAGAAAATATAAAAATACTACCTGTAACATCTTTTAAGGCACATCCTGGCTTGGGAATTGAGGGTGCCATCAAAAAGGATCATCTATTCTTTGGAAATAGAAAATTGATTTCGAGGGATCTTGGTCTGGAAATAAAAGATTATGACGTAACGCTCAATCGTCTAGAAGAACAAGGGAAAACATCAATGATTCTTGCCACAAAGAACTCTATTCTCGGAATAATCGCTCTTGCGGATACTGTCAAAGATACGGCAAAAGAAGCAGTAGACATGCTTAAACGTAGAAAAATAGAAGTTTGGATGATCACTGGTGACAACCAAAGAACCGCTAAGGCAATCGCTGTTCAGGTGGGGATATCGAATGTTTTAGCAGATGTTTTGCCTCAAGATAAAGCACTTCAAATTACAAAACTACAGAAAGAAGGCAAGGTAGTCGCCATGGTCGGTGATGGAATCAATGATGCCCCCGCCCTCGCGACATCGAATCTTGGCATATCCATGGGCTCAGGTACAGACGTCGCCATAGAGACAGGTGAGATTGTAATCATAAAAAACGATCTTAGGGATGTTGCCCGTGCTCTGGATTTGTCAAGGGCTACAGTCAGAAAAATCAAACAAAATATGTTCTTTGCCCTAATTTACAATGTTTTGGGAATTCCTATAGCAGCCCGAGCATTTGCTTTCTTGGGGCTGGTACTTAAACCTGAATTAGCAGGATTGGCGATGACTTTGAGTTCAGTCTCAGTAGTGAGCAACTCCCTCCTACTTAATCGGTTTAAGCCAAAAAAATAGGACATAAAAAAGCCTCGGGTTTCTATTCCGAGGCTAAAGAGGGTCATTTTTTACACAGTCTCTAATAAGATTTATGCACCAGTCTGTCATCTCTTTGTGGGTTCTGGAGGGATTAATCCTTTTTAGCTCGTAGACTCTTCCTGGTACAAGGGACATTATGTCAAACGAAAAGTGCACAGAAAGTGCGTAGTTAATGATTGCCAGAGAAGTTAATGTCCGTACGGAATCATAGTGTCTTGTTCTGTCTACTGCTGGTACTTTTAGCACATAAGGCATGAATGGTTGTGCGACCAGGAATACTTGCCTCATATCCATTAGGCCATACATGTACGCAACTTCCTCAAGTTTTCTGGCAGTTAGTGTTCCATCAATGTCCGATATTGACAAAATTACCGCCATCATTCCTCCTCACCTATTAAAGTGCTCTGAATCAATTAGAATTGTTGAATCATATCATAACTGAAAACTCCAAAAAAAGTACTACCGAATATTCGTCAGGACTTTTCGGTAATATTCCTTAATTTCGTCTTCTTTAGTGGACACGACGACCAATCCAAATCAGGACCATTGCCCCGATTACTGCTACGACAACACTGTACAGATTAAATCCTGTCACTCCTGGTTGACCAAAGAAGCTCATTATTAAGCCGCCTATGAAAGATCCCAAAATACCGAGGATGATATCCATTAGGGTTCCTTGAGCATAGTCGGTATGCATAAAGATTGACGCCAACCATCCTGTAAGCGCTCCAAAAATAAGCCATAACAACAAATCCATATGTTTCACCCCCTTCCGCTATAAATAAATTAATAAAAGTTAATCGCGCTAATTAAGAATAGCATAATATATTACAAATCAGGAACAAAAAATCAATACTTTCTAAACACAATAAATTCAAGCTCAGCTTCTCCTTGCTTTTGATATTCTTCAGGGACCTCAAGCCGATCCGCTTTATGCTTCAGGATGTCGAGATTTACTCTTTCGTCGATCAATGTGCTATTTGTCAACACCAATAACCCGTCATTGTCCAATACCCTTAAGAGCTCATCCATCTGTCGTTCAATCAGATTTACCGGGTAAGCCGAAAGAAAAATCACCTGGAATGATACATCTTGAAAAGGTAGTTTTATATTATCCGCGATTGCTTTCTCAGCCTCACCCAAAAGAGGTAAATAAATTGAATCGTTTTCGAGGTAATCGTCAAGACTGGTATGAACAACTCGTTTTCTACCAAAGGCAATCATGGGGATAATATCCGAACCCGATCCTGGGTACAACACTCTCTTTGGAGAATACTCTCTATCTAACCAGAGTAAAAATTTGTATTCTTGAGTTCGATAGTTTCTTTGAAACTCCGCCAGATATTCCGCAGTTCCAGGGTCCTCTTCAATAATAGGTGCAATATCATTAATTACCTCCTCCTCAATTAACAACAAAGCCTCCTCCATCGTTGTTTCGGACCCTCTATTTCTCTCCACTTTCTTCGCTTTTTGGATAACAATTTGGCCAGAGTCTTGATTGGCCAATTGATAATGCGTAGGAGGCCGTCTTGATAGCTTCCTCGGCATTGAAGCGGACATCGGGATCTTCTTCATGTCCCATCCGTAATCGATAACTTTTCCAAGTACTTGCATTAAATTGATACAAGCCGGCATATATGAGGTTTTTTGCTTTTGGATTCATACCTGATTCACACAGGGCGATCGCCCGTAAAACATTAGGATCCACGCCATATTGATCGCCATATTTTTCGATAAAGTTATATATTTGCTCTGCCGTGAATTCCGGCTGAGGTTTTATCGTTGGGGTTGGTGTTGGAGTCGGTATTTTAGTGAGGGAGGGGGAAGCAGCTACTGTGGTGGTTAGCGTTAGTTCCTGAGTAGCAGATGGGGTAGCTGGCTCAGAAGAGGGTGTCGCTGGCTCGGAGACGGTTTCCACAGTTTCCATCACGACAGGCTCGACGAAATCTACCTGTTGCCCCAGCACATTATCTCTCGATGGGTTCGATTGAAACGCCAGAACCAAAAAAATAACCACCACTCCGATTAACGGAATTCTCCACGTCATACCCTGGATTGTACTGTATATTTATCAAGCACCACCTGAAAGCAGCCTGGAAAGTGGGGCAACGAGGCAGAAATCTCTCAAATATCTTTAAATTTCATCACTCACATCAAACACATCAAGGGGTAAGTCTTCTTCTGTCCCCTCGTCAAGCATCTTAAGGGCTTTCCAAAAGACTTCGGGTATTTCCAATTTACCCATCCTGGTTGTACCTTCAGTCACCGTGACTAAATTTGCCAAACTGAATCCAGGCTGTTCACATTCAATCATTTCTCCAGGTTCCTTATTTTCTTTAAGCGCATAAAAACACATTATTTCCCCTTGGTGTACTTGCAGGGAAAAGCTCACCTCCTCAATTGAAGAATCATATTTGTAGACTTTCAGCCCATCAGCCTTTAGGAGAAAAAGCAAAAATTTCCCTGTTTGAATATTTTCATCAAACACGTGATTTGTTTCAACATATTGGACAGGCGTTCTGCAGCCAGGCACTACCTCAAACAGAGACCCATCAACTATTTCCGCAGACACATTCTCGTATCTCCATTCTCTATATCTAATTCCCTTGACTCCTTCTATCACCCTCCATTCACTTGTCACAATTTTTCCGGCATAGTTTTCGGTTACAAGCTCACTCCCATTTGGGTCTTCAAAATCGATACGGCCTTCTTTTATCATGTCTTAATACTTAACTCTATAATTTTTGGCTACGATTTGTCCTCCGGCAGTCGTATAAGTTATTCTCAACCGTACATTGCTGATATTTTTATGAGCTACACATACACCATGAGAACACGTTCCCAAAAACATTTTTCGTGTCACATTTCCCTCGCCGGCATTTACTCTACCACCTGCCCCCTGGTCAACGCCATTACTGGAATAAATTAATTCATAATTTATACCCTGAGTACTGGTTACCCCTCTAAAACTAACATTCAGATACTGTTTCCATCCGGTAAATCTTGCCGATGCAGAGAAGCTTTTGCTCTGAGTAGTTGGGACAACGATATTTTTACCCCAGACTCTTTTTTTGGCTGCCAACGAAGGTGTGCTTGCCAAAGATAAAAACATAACCGCAAAAACCAATAACGATACGTAATATATCTTTTTCATTGAGTCTATAATAGCATTTAATATGTTTTCAAAACGGATTTTTATCATAATCACCCTGGTTCTTTTAGCCGGCGTGGCTATAGCTTTTATAATTCTCAACAACGGCAATAGATCGGAAAATAACCCAGCGACAGCACCGTCCAATCCAACTCCAACACCCACCCCGGTCACCCTACTCACTTGGGTAGACGAAGCTGGGTTTTCTTTCCAATATCCCGAAGGTACTACTATTGATAACCACCTGGAAGACAATAAAAATTATGCCAACCTCACCCTAACCCTTCCTACAAAGGAGGTAGTTAGTATCGTCATGTCGGACAATACATATAAGGACCTTGATGAGTGGGTAGGAGATAATTCATCCATCGACACCATGCTTGAGGGTAGTCCTGCAAAAAAAATTGTTAAAGATGGCCTGGAAACGATTGCCAGTATCGATAATGAAGTGATTGTTTTAATTACCGGAAAAGACACCAAAGATATCGTTGGCTCATGGACGTTTATCTATCCCACCACGACCGTCTCAAAAAATACTGCTCCTTCTGGAGATTCTGGAGAAAACGTCCTGGAAGAGGAATAGGGCAAGTTCTGTCTCCCTTCGTTAACAAATTCAGGTGACATGTGATTACCATAACCCAGCCAATCCACCCGAAACATTAATTTTATTTTAAGTTTTTTACTCGTATCTCTCTTATTGAATTGACTAGACGGCCAGTGTTTTCAATATCAGCCTCAAAACATGTGCCATTGGGTATCTGCTGTTTAACAGTTTTAATCCCATTCAATAAATATGATGTATTTTTCGAGTCATAAATATGCGTATTGGAAGATTTTTCAGTCACACTAACACGGAAATGATCGGATGAATTTTCATGTATATGGCCTTTGAATGTGATCATTTGTCTTTCACTATTGATAACAAATTCCAGAGGAGGTAATTTCAGAGCCCAATTTCTTTCCAGATATTCCGGGCGCGTTAACAACGTGGGATATTTCGACTTGTTGAGTAAAATAATCTCTCCAGCCCTCTTGATATCACCAAGCTTATTATTGGCAACGGATGTAATATTATCGCCAGGCTTAACAACATATACGTCATAGTTGTAATCAAAAACTCCATATTCACAATCGTTACGATTGGGGATAATTGTAGAATCGGAAACAACTCTGCTGCTATTGGGAGGCCTCAAATATATTAATAAGATCAGAACACCAATCAACAAATTCAATCCGAGTAAAATTTTCTGAGCCTTATTCATCTCTAATTTAAATACTAGCATAAGTGATGAAAGGCAAGCGGCTAGTTGAGCAGTATAGTCTAGTACATTCTATCGGCGCTACCTTATCCCAATTTTTTCCAAAGCACTGGTAAAAGCACTAACGAAACGAAGCTGTTGTCCACTGCCTGGAAAGGGTATTCGCTCATCAACTACAGGCAACCCAACACTCCTAAGTGAGTCAAAAGCAACATCATAAACAGTTGTTTTAACTAGAACGATTGCCTCCGGTTGGAGGGTTTTACATCTGGAGGTTAGTGAGTTCAAGTCAGCAGCATCTATAAGTTTGTCTTTTGGCCCAAGTGGATCTTGAACCAAATCGATTAGAAAAATGCCCATCTCCTTTAATGCGCTTAAGTATTCGGCTTTGCCCTCCCTTGTCGGTTCAATGTTAAGGACACAGCGAACCACGTATCGAAAGAGGGAGTCTTGCTTATCAACACTCTCGAAGTAAAAGTAACGATCTTCCGCCCGGGGTGGAGCCTCGGCAACCAAAAGTAGTCGAATCTTTTCAGGTTGATATTTTTGAGCTGCCAATCGGCGCACCTCCAAGACTGAATCAAGTCGTGTTAACTTTTCCATCTGTAGAAAAATATAGTATCACAAATAAATCAATTTCTATAATGACGAACCTGGTCTCTCTACAGACTCCCTCCCAGACACCTCAAATCAGTTGAATTGATGTAGACTGTTCGCATGCCAGAAATTGAACTAAAGAGGTGTAAGTTCTGCCAAAACGAGGTGGTCTCGTTGGTCGACTCCCATGTATTTCCACGATCTTTTTACGATTACTCCAGACGAGTTGCCAAAATGGATAAAGCCGACTACATGGAGATGAAGTCAAACACAGAAGGAGTTTTTACTCAAAAAGTATGGATAGGTTGGTACGATAATGATCTTGTATGTGCCGATTGCGAAAAATTATTTTTGCCGTTCGATACTTACGCCAGCGAATTACTTTTACAAAATGAAACACGTCACCAAAAGATGTTCCATGATAAAAAACTAATTGGATGGAGCGTTGACGAATTTGATTTTGCAAAACTAAAATTATTTATCTTATCGATTCTTTGGAGATCAGGTGCCAGTAATAAAACCCAGTTCAGAGGAATTGAGCTTGGAAAATGGATTGACGTAATTAAAAAATGTATATCTGAAAACTCGATTAAGGGGGCAGAAAGCATATCCTTTATTATTGCGAGATTCCCAGATGATATCGGCCGGTCTTTTTTACTCAATCCACACAAAGAGAAAAAAGGTGGTTTATTCTCAGATCTCAATGCATACCGTTTCTACCTTGGCGCGGGGTATATCTTGTATATAAAAGTGGATAGTAGACCCATTCTGGGTCAGTTTTCTGAAATTCCTGTCGCAGAAGGCATGCCTCTTCGAATACTTTGCCGGCAAGATATGTTGGAATCAGCAGAAAGTATGGTTATGAAAAAAATAGTGCTGGCAACCCAGAAGTAAAAACCTTCTTCCCCGTCCGTATTCTATCGACCACATTAGTTAAATTCGAACCGGAGGCTCGTCATCCAGAGATTTCTCTCCTGGAGAGCGAGGGCAGGGTTCCAAACCTGCACGTGATGGTTGCCGGACTAGGACTCGAACCTAGAATATTCGCCTCCAGAGGGCGACGTCC
>CAZYOB010000014.1:0-23413 GCA_964648275.1 uncultured Pseudomonadales bacterium | reverse complement strand
TGATGAAGGTTAAGACATACTTAACCCCGTAGAGACTACACGTTGACGCCTTTTTAATTAAAGGATGAAGATATAGTCCATGCCACTAGAAATACGTGGAATTTCATGAACAAGGTATCCGTACTGGAAGGTGCGGATGGATCACCTCCTTTCTAGGAGCGTAGGGCACACGAGCCCGAAACATCACGCCACACTATTGGTCAATGAGTGTCTAAATTTAAAATTGACCTAGACTCGCTGTCACATCTGAGACGATTAGCTTCTGCTTTGCTTGAAAAGTAACAAAGATTCCGCTTTATAGGCGGTTTTTTTGTTTTTTGGTAGAATACATCGACAATCACGCACATTCAAAGGAGAGCGAGATGATTGAATTTAGGGAAGGCAAGATAGTCACAGACCTGGAGTGGCTTCATTTCCTGGAGGCTTTTTGGCTACATTGGGCTGGTTACAGTGAGTCTGATCTTGACGCCCTCTGGGGGTCGTATGACGATGAAGAGATAACCCAAGAGGTACTTGAAACAGATGGGATTATGATTGTCGAGAACGCCTACTTTGTTGAGCCTGAGGCAATCATTTTGGTCCAGTTGGGTGAGTGGACTTGGACAATAAAAGGTTTGAGCGATTGGGAAATAGAGGCTGTAGTTGATAAGATTTCAATAAGCCTTAGTGAAAATGAATATGAGTAGTAGATATTGATATACAAAGCGCTCTTTAGGGGGCGCTTTTTTCTTTTTGTTGACTTAGCCACTTACCAAAACCTCCATTTTCTTCCGGAGATAGGGAAAAGGGAGCACCCTTATGAGCTTCTAATGGAGAATCTATTGAGGCGAATACCGTCAGGAGGTTATCATTTTCAGTTTGGGCAACGTAGACAAGCTTAAAATTCGAGAGCAGGGTAGTCAATTTTTTCTCGCTTCGAGGATGGACGTTCACATTGAAGCTGATCTTGTTCCGGAGACGGCTTAAGCCGGGAATGGTGGGTGTGTCTACTGTTAGCATAAGTAGGCCGTTGGGGTCAAGGTGACCGGGAAGTGTTTGGTTCATGTGCGACAGCTGACTGTCAGTCATGAAATCGGTGGTGTAGTCGCAAATCAGAAGGGATAGGGGCGGAGTAATCTCGGGAAGGTCTTCTAAGTTGGCTTGCATGGCGACGTAGCCGTCTTGAGATAGTCCTTGAAGAGCCTGCTCATTTTGGTCAAGGATGATGGGGAAAATGAGATGATCCAGGCTATCTTCACAAAGGGTGATGAAGTGTTCCGGTCTGGTGACCTTGGGGTGAATGCCACCCAGGGCGACAAAAAGTGGTTCGTCGGGAGCTTTACCTTTGGAGACATATTCCGCAAGCTGTTCCAGGATATAGGCATAATAGGGTGACTGTTCCTTGAGAGAGCGGATATTTTCCTCTGAGTAATATCTATTCCATTCCATAACTATATTATATCTTATAATGTCAAGTAATTGGATATATCTTTATGATTGACCTTGGCTTGTGAAATTATTGAGCCTGAGTTAAAATATACGAGTAGTTTTTGGGCGATTAGCTCATCTGGTTAGAGCGCGGTCCTGATAAGACCGAGGTGCTTGGTTCGACCCCAAGATCGCCCACTTCATAACCTGTTCCCCAAAAAACTAAACCCGGAGGTGTTTGATGAAGCTGAGTGTGGTTCAGACTACGGAAGTTGATGGAGAGGTAATCGAGAACATTAAGTTAGAAGTTACTTTGGATCCTGGAGAATCTTATCCTGTGGGCAATGCAGCGATAGTTGCTTGTCATGACGGTGTGCTATTTAGCCACTATGGGGAAAAAGAGCTACTGATCCAAGTGGCCGATGGAAGGCATGAGCCCATGGTGACTCTTAATGGAGAGTCATTGAAATCCCCTATGAGGCAACAATTTCGATTCGGACAAATCGTTGTGCTTGTCATCCCCAGAAGGGGAAAAAATGAAATTGTGAGACAAGTAATAAGTCGAATTCCCTAACCCACCAAACCGGTGGGTTTTTTGTTATATTGGAGGTAATGATACTGCCCAGCATGGAATTTTATTACAATTCCAGGAGTGAGGAGTTAGATGTTATATTGCCGGGAAGTTCTGGGGGAATAGATTCCGATTTTATCCAAATATTGTTTGAAGCGGCGAAAAGGACTGGGAGAAGCGTGGTGGCATTTGATTATCCATTTCATGAGCGGCTAGAAAAGAAAGGATTCGGTGAAAAAGTGGGTGAGGAGGTGCGAGCGTTGAATAGTGTTTTAGAGTTTTGTAGAGCAGGGGGGTATAAAAAGGTAAGATTATTGGGGAAGTCTTTGGGTGGGGTGGTAGCCGGTAAATTCTTATCCAGCTTGTCAGCAGGGGAGCAGAGGAAGTTTGAGTTGGTGATTTTGGGTTATGACCTCGGTTGGATAAAGGTAGGTGACCTTAAAGAAAAAATTGTCATTATTCAGGGTAGTGAGGATCCGTTCGGTGGAATTAAGTTGGTAAAAAGGGACTTGGAAGGAGCATCTTCAACCGCTATCGAATATCATGAAATTAGGGGGGCGGACCATGGATTTAGAGATCCGAAGACAGGGAAGCCTAAATATATGGATAAGGTGCTGGCCTTGATCAAGTGATATATTAAATTAAATGTCGGTAAAAAGATGGGGAATTAGCAAGTTTTTCTTTGTTTTTCTTTTGGCCTTTGTGACGACATGGTTGACGATGAGTATGTTTGCTGTCAGAGCAGCAGATTTTAAAGTGACTCAGGTCATAGATGGAGATACTGTGGCAATGAGTAGTGGTGAAAAGGTAAGGCTTTTGGGGATTGATGCAGCTGACAATGGGATTGAGGGATCAGAGAAGGCAAAGATTATATTGGAGAAACTGGTGGGTAGAAGGAGAGTGTGGGTTGAGGGAGACAGATATGGGAAAGATCTTTATGGAAGACGTTTGGCTTGGTTGTGGGTAGGGTGTGAGAGCGAGCCTGAATTTAAGCCCGATAAATATATGGAAAATTTGGGAAGAATAAATAATCCTTGGGTTGAGGGAAATCCGATGGGTTGCATGCGGGGGGTGTTGGTCAATGAGCAATTACTGAAGATGGGACTGGTAAAGACATACTTTGTCGAAGGTGATGGGGAGCTTAAATACGCCGAACGATTGAGGCAGGTGGAGGTGGTCGAATAGGTTGGTTGAAATAATATGGGGTGTTTTCTGTTAAAATATCAGCTGTGAATAAAGGGTTTTGGAAAAAATTATCATTTCCGATTGTAGGAATGTCGCCGATGGATGGGGTGACAGATGCGGCATGCCGTTTTATTGCCAAAAAATACGGTATGGCCGATGTGACATACACCGAGTTCGTAAGTGCCGAGGGTTTGTGGAGGATAAAACAGCGAGGTGAGATGACTCACAAGATCTGGAATGATCTTAAATATAGTGAATCCGAGAGACCTGTAGTAGCCCAACTTTTTGGCAGTGATCCGGATTCTTTTTATAAGGCGGCCAAAATTATTGTGGAGATGGGTTTTGACGGTATCGACATCAACATGGGCTGTCCTTCCCCAGGACTGGAAAAGAGGGAGGGTGGGGCCGGACTAATGAGGAATAAAGACAGGGCGAGAGCGGTGATCGAAGCTACGAGAAAAGGGATTATGGATTCGGGTAGTGAAATTCCCGTAAGTGTGAAGACGAGGGTGGGGAGCAGCGAACCGGACCCTGATTGGTGGAATTTCCTGTCCAGCATGAAACTACCGGCTGTGGCGATGCACGGAAGAACTTTTAAGCAGTTGTACTCCGGTGAGGCAGATTGGGAATCGTTGTCAGAAGCCGCAAAGGTAATCAGAAAAAGTGGTGCGCTTTTCTTGGCTAATGGGGATGTTAAAAAACTGTATAAGAAAGAAGATGCAGTTTGGGTGGAGCTGGCCGGTGGGAAAACTCGGAAGCTAGATGAATTTGACGGGGCGTTAATTGGCAGACAGTCGTTGGGAAATCCTTGGGTGTTAAAGAAGGAAATATATGAGCCCACGAGAGAAGAAAAATTTAAGGTGGCAATTGAGCATGCCAAGAAGCATGAAGAATTATTCCCCAATAATTTTTTGTCCGTTCGTAAACATTTGGCCAGTTATGTAAAAGGATTACCCGATGCAACCGAGTTAAGAAAAAAAGTGGTCATGGCTGAAAACTCAATGGATGTTGAAGAGTCATTTTCCGATGGCTAAAAAGTAATATTTTTCAGGATTGTGCTTTTGGTATATCTTAGGGTAGGATAAGGACATGGCAGAGAAAAAGAAGCTATTTAGGATAGTAGATCAGCAACCGAAAATGGTCTCCTCAGAGAATAGCCAGCAAATGATACTGGATGCCATTGCCCTTCTGCAGCAAGTTGAGAGAAATTACATTGGCCGTGACAGCGTAACGGTGGCTTTGCGCCACAATGACCCGATTATGGTCATTTGCGGAAGCGACTTACACGCAGGAAGTATTACCTCCGATTACCAATCGATATCCGAGTTGAGAGACTATGCCCTGACCCATGAGAATGTGGGGATCGTGCTATTGGGAGACGAAGTTGAGGGACTGAAGGAGGCTTACATGAATACCAACACAGCCAGAACGCCAATTGATTTTCATCAACAGTTGGATTTTATGAGAGGTTATTTCCTCGAGCCATTGGCGGAGCAGGGGAAAATATTGGCGATGGTATCGGGGTACTGGGGTCATCCAGGATGGGCAGAAGATGCAACGACAATCAACACTTGGAGATTGATGACGGATGGTTTAGACATTCCCCTTTTAAGGAATGGAGGGGAGTTGAATGTTAAATTCGCTAATGGACAAACTCAGACCCAAGTAATTTGGCACAATCCTCCAGGAAAGAGCAGGTTTGATCCTGTGTCCGGATTGAGAGATGCTGCTTTCCCGGTAAGTGAGTCAAAGAGAGCCGATGGATACTTGGCAGGTCATCTTCACAGAATGGGAGTCGCTAAGGAAATCTATGCCGGGGCTAAGGCAGCCGTCTACTATATTGCATCTGGTACAACTAAGGGCTCATCTGCGTCCGTACCTCCAGACAGATTTGGAGTGAAGTTAGGATTACCACTTGCAGATCCACTAGGTCAGGGAGTGATTCTAGAGCCAAAACGCAAGAGACGTGGTGCGGGCAAGAACTATCCTTTCTCTTCATTCCAACAAGGTCAACAGGCATTCGATGCTTTGAGGTTGCTGGATAGAGCAGAGAATCAGGGGATTACAGAAGAGCTGCTTAGTACTATCAAAGATCAGGTAGAAGCAAAACCGGAAATCTCACTTTTGGCCGGTTCCAGCAGAACGAGTGGGGGAGAATACACGGAATCAAAGCCCGCAGAAACGTTGAAGGTGGGTGGGGAAGTAGTGCAAAACCCATATTCCAAAATGAAGATGAAAGCCCCCTACGATTCACTAACTTACGATGTGCGAACAAGACTGCCTCTGGCACTCCATCTTATAAGTAATGCCCGTCTGGGTAGTAGTTCAGAGGGTTATGACGAGCTTTTGAATTATCAGGCAGAATTGATCGCAAACAACCCGCATTCTTTAGTGGTGTATCTGCGAAACATGATCGATAAAGATGCGGGAAATGTAGGAGAGAGAATAGACGTTTTGGACAGATTCGTCGAAATGATCAATGGTACCAAGGAGCAGACGCTGGCAATCATGATGTGCGAGTCATTACGCCAAGGATCTTGGAAGAGATCTGTCGGAAAGAGCCTTGAACAGGCGCCTCTGGCACCAGGGTCTTACCTGGCTAACGAGACACAAGTGCCGTTGATACATCACCTGTCACTAATCAAGTTGGCCGTTGGTCCGGCTGTGCGAGTTAAAGAGAAACCGCTATATGTGGGCGCCTTTGCAGACAAATTATTGAGACATGGATCATTTTCCAGACCGACATATGGATTGCGACGGATGTATGACCTTTACGCTCAGGAAAAACCAGGATTTGTAGCCGGAGGACATATGCCTCATGCAGGGGCCATGACTTTCTTTGACGGACTCAACCCGATAACAGATCATCCGATGCTAGTGGCACCTGGATGGTTTGCCAAGTATGTTGACACTATGGGTAAGGGAAATGTAATGCAGGGAGCAGAACCCGGTCAGGCAATAATTTTCATGCCCGGAAGTTCCCAGTCCGATTATCTGGCTTTCCCCACAGTAAACAAAGAAGAGACTGCTTTTATGCATGACGCTCTTACGTTGCTTAAAGGTTTGGAAATATTGGGATTGACGGATCAGGTTCTAAAGAAGACCAAGTAGGGAAATAGATGTGTCGGTAATCTTACAGTGTGTGTTATATTGGGATTATGATAAAACTGCTGATCGTTGAGGATGATGTTTTGTTGAACGAAGCTTATAAAAAAAAGTTTGAGGGAGTTTACGAGTTGAGATTCGAGACCGACGGAGAGTCCGGTTTAAAGGCAGCATTAAATTGGCAAGCGGATATTATTCTGCTGGACATTTTCCTTCCCGGAAGACTTAATGGGTTGGACGTTCTTCAGGCTATAAGAAAAGAAAATATGTTAGCTAAGGTGCCCGTCTTCGTAGTAACCAATTTGCCTGACGCAATTGATAAGGTTATGCAATTGGGGGCGACAAAATGTTGCATGAAAACGGACGTTGATTTGAATAGTGTGGCTGAGGATATCGAAGAATTGCTGGCAAAGGCTTCATAGAAAGCCAGTAGTAAATGTTACAATGAATTTGTGCCAAGAGACGTTCAAATAGAAAGTGAAAGGGCCAGAATAAGTAGGGCTATTTGGGGTGTGTTTACAACGATGGTTATCATGGTCGCTACTTTTTTGGTATGGAGATACGTAAGTCTAACTATCGAGGGACTAAGAAATGAATCTTATGAGAATGAGATTACGTTCATAACTGATGAAGTGCAATCGAGGGTGAATTTCATGGTAGATACTCTATACAATCTCCGAGGAATGATAACGGTTGGGGATGTCGACTCAGAGAAGTGGAGGAATTATTTTTTGTCGACAGCTATTGAGGATAGATATCCGGATTATTTTTCATTTGCATATGTCGATATTGTGGATAAGAATGAGGCTGCAGCTTATGAAAACCGCATAAGGACAGCTGAGAAAAATAATCCTTCATATAAATCTTTTTTTGTTTTCCCCAAAACTGATAATGCACAAACTTATCCTATACGCTTGTTGCATACTTTCGATCAGGACATCTCTTTATTGTTGGGGTATGATGTCGGATCTTCGCCTGCAGTATCCGGGGCAGTAGTGGAGTCAGTCCGGACTAGCGGACCAGTGATGTCGGGACTGACCTACCTCAAACTGGTGATCCCTTCAAGTGACAAGACAGGCTATGTAGTTGCTATGCCTATATATTCAGACGTTAGTGCAATGGAGCTTTCGATCGATCAGAGAAATAGGTTGTTGACTAACTTTGTTGGTGTGTGGATAGATAGCGAAAGACTCTTTGGAGATTTATCAACCGTTATCGAGGATGAAAATCCTGCCTTGGCTTATGATGTTTACGACGGAAGTGTTTTAATTTCAAAGGGTATTGAAGGGAATCAGAATAACTTGTATGAGCGGGAGGTAACTTTGTTGAATAAGAATTTTAGGATGGTTTTTTCAGGGAGAAGCGATTACAAACTAACCTTTTTCCAAGAGAATTTACCGATGTTTACTTTAGCGATTGGTTTGGTCGTAATATTGATGTGGTACGGAACACTTATTTCAATATTAACCGCCAGAAAGCGAGCAGAAGAGCTAGCAAATACGGCAACCAAGGATTTGAAAAAGTTCAAGATGGCGGTCGACGGTGTGTCCGATCATGTAATCATCACCGACTCGGATGGGACGATCATTTATGCAAATAAGGGAGCGGAGAGAATCACAGGATATTCGGTTAAGGAGATGCTTGGCAAGAGACCTTCGTTGTGGGGTGGGCAGATGCCCGAAGGTTTTTATGAGAAAATGTGGAAAACAATAAAGGTACAAAAGAAACCGTTCAGTGGTCAGCTGACAAATAAACGGAAAAGCGGTGACGTTTATGAGGCCGAGATCAATATATCTCCAATTCTGAACGAAAAAGGCGATCTGATCTATTTTATTGGAATAGAAAGAGATATTACTAGAACTAAGGCGTTGGATAGGATGAAGACGGAGTTTATTTCATTGGCAAGTCACCAGTTAAGAACTCCTCTATCTGCCGTGAAATGGTTCGGACGAATGCTTTTAGCGGGCGACGCAGGCAAACTGACAAAGTTACAAGAGGAGTATATAGATAAGATAAATTCCAGCAACGAGAGAGAAATAAGACTGGTAAATTCCCTATTAAATATCAGCCGTATCGAATCGGGACGGATAAGCATCGTCCCCAAGCCGACAGATATGAAGGAGTTGGTGGAAAATGTGGTTACCGACACGGGGATTAGTGAGGATAAGAAAACCAGCGAAATAGAGGTGGATATCGAAGAAGACTTGCCGCTTCTTAATATCGACCCAGATCTGATTAGACATGTTTATATGAATCTGGTTACAAACGCAGTCAGGTACTCCGGGAAACGAGGCAAGGTCAATGTGCAAGTTAAAACTAAGGGAAGATATCTGTTCTCTGTTATAGAAGATTCCGGAATAGGGATTCCCACCTCTGAACAAGGGAGGATATTTGATAGATTTTTCAGAGCAGCCAATGCAATGAAGAGGGAGACTGAAGGTACGGGGTTGGGGTTATACCTGGCCAAGACTATTGTGGAGTCTTCAGGGGGAAAGATCTGGTTTAAGAGTAAGGAAAATGTTGGAACTACTTTTTACTTTACATTACCACTCTCGGGGATGAAGGCCAAAAAAGGTGAAGTGACCCTTGCAAAATAAATTAAGCTATATTTAAACTATGAAAACTTTAATAGTCGAAGACGATTCGTTTTTGTTAAGTGCCTACAGACTGAAGTTGGAGGGATTGGGATATGAGATTAAGGAAGCTCTTGATGGGGCAGAAGCACTGAAGATACTTGAATGGTGGACTCCCGAGTTGGTGATCTTAGATTTAATGCTGCCGAAAATGGACGGCTTTGATTTTTTGACAAAGATGAAGGCAGACGATCGATGGAAAAATGTTCCGGTACTGGTCGCATCCAATTTAGGGCAAAGAGAAGATATTGACCGAGCTATGGCTTTGGGTGCTGCGGGGTATGTGGTGAAGAGTGATTTGTCACTTGAAGATCTAGTGACCAAGATCAATGCTTTACTGCCTAAGAAATAATCTTCATGCCAGACAACGCCTCTCTCTTTAGTTCACTTTCAAAAATGAAAGTAATCGATAAAAAGCTTTTGGATGAGGCGTGGATGGAGACAAAAGAATCCGGTAGGAGCTTTAATGATGTTTTACTGGGGAGAGATTTAATAACGGATGAAAATTTAGGGAAGCTGACTGCGGATCTTTTAAAAGTTCCGTTCGTCAGACTGAGCAGTTTGACAATAGATAAAGATGTTCTGAATAGCATTTCCGAGGAGATGTCCAAAAACAAGAAGGTAATCGTCTTTAAGGTTGATACTTCGACACACGTGGCGATGATAGACCCTGAGGATTTGGCGACCATAAACCTGATCAAGAAGAAGGTTGGAGACAAGGTAAGGGTGTATTACGCCACAGAAAGAGATGTCAAAGCAGCGCTTTTGAATTATCTCACGGAGGTGAGCAAGGCTTTTGATCTGGAGATCCATAAGGAAGGAGTGAGGGCTGAGCACATAGTCAATACAATTTTGGTCTATGCATATCAGGCAAGGGCGAGTGAGGTACACATTGAGCCAATGGCTGACCACCTGTCGGTAAAGTATAAAGTGGATGGGGAGTTGAAGGAAATTGTCAGATTGCCTCATGGATGGAGGGAAATGTTGGTAGAAGAGGTAAGGAGTATGGCACCTACGGGAATTATGGATTTTGATATTCACGGTATTGAGATAGTTAGAATCGCAGTCTCAGGCGCAAGATTTCCTAGTGGTGAAAAGTTGGTGATGAAATTATTGACTGAGGTAACGAAAAATTTGGGTCTTGTGGACTTGGGAATCGACGAGGACGATCTTAAAAAGATCAGAGAGTCAATGGACGAACCCTACGGAATGGTGTGGATCTCCGGGCCTGAGGGATCCGGAAGAACGACCACTGCCTATGCCCTTTGCAGGTGGTTGAGTGCGAAAAATAAGAAGGTGGTGAGTATTGAAGATCCAATAGAAATGCCAATTGCGGGCATAGATCAAATTCAAGTAAATCCGTTGACGACTCCGAGCATCGAAGTCGGATTACAGTTGGCGCTTGAGCAAGAATCAGACGTGATAATGGTAGGAGAGGTAAAAGATTTGAGTGTAGCCAATTTGGCGCTTAAGGCAGCAACTGGAGGAAGGAGAATGATAACAACTTTGGGTGATAGTGACACAGGTAAAACGCTGAATAGATTGTTTGAGATGGGGTGTGAGCCTTTTTCGGTCGCCTCCTCAACAGATATGGTCGTGTCACAGCGTTTGGTAAAAAAGATATGTCCAAGTTGTAGAGCCAGCAAGTTGGGAGATGTAGCGATTTTTTTAAATTCATTGCCTGAAGAGCTGGGAGAGAAACTTTCAGGAAAAACAAAGATAAGGGTGTATTACGGCAAGGGATGCGATGTATGTAAGAAAACCGGTTTTCTGGGTAGAGTAGGAATTTTTGAAATAATGCTATTGAGTGAGAAGCTTAGAAACATGATCAATATAAAAAGTGACGGTGAGTCGATTCGGAAAGAGGCGGTGTCACTTGGGATGAAAACTTTGGCTGTTGACGGTTGGGAGAAAGTGAGAACCGGTCAAACCACAGTGGAAGAGTTGTCAAGAATGTTTAAAGATTAGATGCGAAAAATGCGCTGGTTAATCGGATTAGTTGGTAGTGTTGTTGCCTGGAAGGCACAAATTCATGGCATGCTTCGACCTCTGGAACTAATCAAAGGAATCCGGAATCAAATCGGAGAATGGTGGTGAGCATTGTAGAGGTGTGGTTAAATTAACTTACTCATGTCGATTTGTTATATTAACGGAAATGAGGTTTGGTTTAACGGGAGAGCTTTTGGATGGAGCAAAAATACGTTGAAAGATGTTTTTAGGGCAGCAAAAAAAGATCAGGATGTAAGTGAAATAAGTATCGCTTTGGGTAGTGAGGTCAGTTATGTCGTAGCGGTGAGAACACCAGTGGGTGAATCGATTGATAGAAGAAAGGTTTTGAAGATTGCCGCCGCAAACCTGCCCTTTGTACCTGTGGATGAGGGCTTCGACTGGCAAAAAATTTCTTTTGGGGAGGGAGACGACTGGATGCAAATAGCCGCCATAGAACCAGATTTTCTTAAATTATTGACGGAGTCCGCCAAAACAGCGGGAATAAAGATCTTGAGTGCAGTTCCCGCGGCAGTAGTATTAGCCGGAATTTCCGAGGATAAAGAGGCACCAGTACTGATCAAATGGCAAGGTAAAGAGAAGGTGTCGGTGCTGGCAGTCCGAGGGTTAGTAGATTTCGTGGGGACGGAACCGGACGAGAAAATCAATGCCTATGCAAGGCATAGATGGAACTTAGCAGTAAATCCGGAGCAGATAGTATTAAGCGATGATGGATTTGATTTCGGGAAAGAGTTTGAGGCCTTAAGCAATAAAGGGGAAGATTCTGAGGTCATGGAAATAGAGGTTGAAAAAGAAGTTGTGGCAAAGCGTGGACTGGTTCGTTTGATCAGCAAGGAGCAAAGACGAGAGGGTGTGACTGTTGAAACCCAAACAGAACCGGTGTGGAGAAGTTGGATTAGAACATTCGCGCCAATTGCAATTGTAATAATCTTTTTGGGGACTCTGGGTATTTATGCTTATCAGCGAGCTTTGGGACCTATGGTAGTCGAACAGTCGGTCGTGGAAGAAGTGGCACCCAGCGTAACACGCGTTGAAGCAACAGAGTCGGCTTTGGCCGAGATACATACTTATGCCTTACTCGTGTTGAATGGAAGCGGTGTGACGGGTGAAGCAGCAAGAGTTAGAGACGATTTGATCTCGCTTGGTTTTAGTGAGGTTGAAATTGGTAATGCCCCGGCAATCTCCCGGACAACGATCGCGTACAAGCCAGATGTCCCCGGAGAAATATTGTCCAGAATAGTAGAAAGTTTATCCGAATTCGAGATCGGGAATTTATTCGCACTGACAAGCGAGAAAACTTATGACGTGGAAATTGTGATTGGAAGTGTCAGGAAAGAGTAGTAACATTAGACATGCTTGAGCGCAAAGTAAGGCGGGCAGTAATCACCGCCGCAGGGTTCGGAACCCGATTTTTACCAGCGACCAAAAACCTCCCCAAGGAGATGCTGCCTATTTTGGACACACCGATAATCCACTATGTAGCGGCCGAGTGTGTTGAGGCGGGGATTGAGGAGATTATTGTAGTAATCCGTCCAGGAAACGAGGCGGTGATGAATTATTTCACTCCAAGCAAGCAGCTGGAATCCTATTTAATCGAAGCTGGTAAGGAAAAACATCTACAAACATATTATGAAGTGGCAGATAGGGCCCATTTTGTATTTGTCCATCAGAATCCCCGTTTCCCTTATGGTAACGGGAGCCCGATATTATCCGTCAAGCATTTAATTGACGATGAACCTTTTGTAGTTTGTTGGGGAGACGATCTGGTGTTGAATCCCGGTGGACCGGGAGGAGTAAAGCAGGTGGTCGATTATTATGTTGAGAGAGGGGGGGCGTATGGGGTGCTAGCAACGACCAAAGTCCCCAGAGAAGAGGTGGTGAGGTATGGAATGGTAGATCTGATGAACGGCGGAGAGGAGGGGCAGATCAAGCGGATTGTAGAGAAGCCGAAAATTGAGGATGTGACGTCAGAGTTGGTTGAGTTTGGAAGAATGGTTTTATCGCAGGAGATCTTTGAATATTTAAACGAAACAAATACCGGTAAGGATGGAGAGCTATGGTTAATGGACTCAATTCATCAGTTGCTTTCCAAGAGGCCGCTGTACGCTAAAACAATACAAGGAGAGTTTTTGACAACAGGAGACCCTTTGAGATTTTTAAAAGCCAGTGTCAAGTTTGCCATGCAGAGGGATGATTTGGCGAGTGACTTCAAGGAATTTTTGAAGGAGGAGATAAAATAAGACAGGAAGATATGGTGTTATTGATGAGAAGACAAACCGGCCGACAGTGGTTGGCACGAAGGAGTTTTTGTGTAACAATAATCCCTTGTGAGAAAAAGGAATAAGACAGATGAGTTGGCAATTCAGAAAGCCTCTTATGGTGTAGATGGCCTGAAGAAATGGGTTATAGATCTATTTTATGGCCGTGCATCGCAAAATTATAGATTGCCGGACGAGATCTTTGAGTTGTGGTTGGCTGAGGTAATCGGTGCATATGAAAAGGCAAAAAACCATGGGGACAGGCAAAGAATAATGCATAAAATATTGCATACAAGAGAGGTGGTTGAGGCAGGAATGGACATTATGGAGGGAGAGAAGGAGTTTGATTGGGATAGATATCAAGTAGTGTCGGTGTGTCTGCTTCATGATCTGGCAAGATTTAGACAAGCACTCCTGGGTGCGTTTTCTGACGAGAAGACTAACTTTAATCACGCAGAGGAAGGAGCAAAAATGATTGAGAAGACAGAGTGGGCTCCGCTGAGATATTTGGGCCTTGATCAGAGGGTGATCGCCGAGGCAGTGAGGCACCACAGTAGGATGAAATACTTGGGAGACGATCCTTACGTAAAATTAACCAGGGATGCAGATAAATTGGCGCTATTAAGATATATGCCTTACTTAATTAAAGAGGACGCATATCCAAAAGGAGGAGTATCTTCAAAGGTATTGACTGACTTCAAGAAGGGTTTGATGGTGAAAAATGACGACAGAATAACCAGAGCGGACATATATGTATCCTGGGCGTGCTGGGAGAGCGATCTTTTCTATAGAGAAACTAAAGACAGATATGTGAATGAGGGAATTAAAACCTGGATATATGAGGCTTTAAAGGAGATGACCGGAGAGGATTTGATATAGGGGTAGTCCAAATTCCTCATGACCGGGATAGACGAGGAGGGTATCCGGAAGGCCTCTAATCTTTTTCAGGGAGGAAAGGAGTTTTTTGTGATCGGAGTATGAAAAATCGGTACGTCCGACACCTTCAGCAAAGAGAAGATCCCCAGTGAAGAGAGCTGAGTCGGTAAGTAAACAGACAGATCCGGGGGTGTGGCCTGGGGTGTGAATGACTTTGAGTTTGAGATCATTAAATTCCAGTTCTTGTCCGTCGATTAAATTGTGATCCGGTGGGGGTAATTTAAGTGCTTTTTCTCCGGTCCAGTGATTAGCCGATTTGTCTGCTGTGCGGTAAAGGAAGGAATCGTCTTTATGAACGAATATAGGAAGGTTAAAGTTTAGCTTGAGTTCAAGAGCTGCCAAGCAATGATCGAAATGACCATGAGTGAGTAATATAGCTAAAGGATTGAGTCTGTTTTCTAAAATGGTGGTGGAGATGAAATCGGCTTCGGATCCTGGGTCAATAATGACGCAATCATTACCTGAAGTGAGAAGGTAACAGTTAGTGGCTAAAGAACCGACTACTAGGGAGACGATATCCATAAGTTATTGTAACTTAGGTATTTTGTAACATAATTGACAATTAGTGGCGTCTTATTTAGTATAAATTTAGTTAAAAATATTTTAGGGATATGAAAAAAATAATTTCTTTGGGGTTGGCAGGATTGTTACTGGGTGCCTGTGGTTTAGGGACCCCAGCCGAAACTGTTCCTTTGACTACTCCATCACCTGAAGCGGAAACATTGATGGTTCCAAAATCGGTGACGATGGTTGCACAAAATGAATCACAGCAACCCGGTGAGGCTATGTTCACGGATATGGGAGATGGAAGAACTAGGGTGGTGATAACTCTTACGGGAAAAGTCAGTGCAGTCGCTCAGCCAGCCCATATTCATGTCGGTGGTTGCCCCTTACCCGGTGCGGTCAGGTATCCTCTTACAGACGTGGTCAGCGGTAGATCGGAGACGACCATTGAGGCCGATATGGGCAGTCTATTCGGACCTGAGGCAATGGCGGTGAATGTACATAAATCTGCTGCGGAATCGAGCGTTTATGTAAGTTGCGGAGATTTAAAGTAATTTAAAAACAAAAGCAGTTCCAAGACCTTCGGTGCCTATGCCGAAGGTTTTTTGGTGATAAACTTATAAATATATGAGCAAAGTAATCGATTGGGTTAAAAAGAATTGGTTGTTGGTGTTGTTGGTATCGATAATCGCCTTTTTGATTACGAGTAGTCCATCCGGTGGGGTAATTACCTCACGTAGCAACACAGAAACATATGACATGGGACTTGGAAACGCCGGAGGTGCGGCTATGTTGTCAAAAGGTTCAATTGCTCGGGATGGTTTTGTTCCCGAAGCTGCGCCGGTAGCACAAGAAGAAAGATTGGTTGTTCAGGATACCGATGTATCTCTTTTGGTCGAGGATGTGGCTGCTTCTATTAAGACGATTGAAAACTCGGCTGTCTCTTTGGGTGGGTATATGGTGAATAAATACTTGAATCAACCTGAGGGAGCGGCGACCGGATACATCACGATTAGAGTCCCGGTAGAAAAAAGAGAGACGGCACTGGATACTATTCGAAAGGCGGGGGTGAAAGTAGTCTCGGAGAACGTGAATGGGACTGACGTGACCGATCAGTTTGTTGACCTGCAAGAAAGAATCGATCAGCTGGAAAAGACCAAGGCCAGAATGCAAGCGATTATGGATCAGGCGTCAAGGATTTCCGACCTGGTGGATATTCAGAATCAACTTAACAATATTCAACGTCAGATAGATAATGCTAAGGGCCAGCAAAATTATTTGGAGCAGACAGCTAAGTTAACCAGAATTACCGTTAATTTATCAACCGATGAGTTAGCTCTGCCTTATACTCCTGATGAGGCCTGGAGGCCGGAGGCTGTGTTCAAGAATGCAGTGAGAGCGATGATCCAAGTGTTGAGATTTTTAGCGAGCGGTGTAATCTGGGGAGTTGTATTCTTCCCGGTAATTGCAATCGTAATGGTGGTGGTCTGGATTGCCAAATTCGTGAAGAACAGGTTGGGGCGAAAATGAGGAGAGCTTTGTAATATTGTTGACAAATCAGGTAGGGTATGTCTAGATAATAATATTATCAATATTATTATCGAAGATGTCAAAAAATACTTTATGGGTGATGGTGCTTCTTTTGGTCTTGATTCTCGGTGGGTGGTTCCTGTTGGCAAGACCTCAGGAAACAACAACTGAAACGATGGAGGATACTGAGGTGAGCGCAATAGCCACTCCGGCAGCAACGGCGACAGATACCGGTGAACCGACTCCGACCGTAGCGCCAAAGACAATTGAGTTGGAACAAACCGGCGCTTCAGGGCAAAATGGTGAAGCTGTGTTTGAGCCGATGAACGGTTCGACAAGAGTGACTATAACGATGGTAGGAAAGAAGAGTGATGTCCCCCAACCGGCACATATTCACGTCGGGAAATGTCCTAATCCCGGAGCGGTCAAGTATCCATTGACTAACGTAGTCGATGGTAAATCTGTATCTGTGGTGGATGTTGACTATGAGGAGTTGTTTACGACAATGCTGCCTTTGGCGGTTAATATCCATAAGTCCGTAGAGGAATCTTCGGTCTACACAGCTTGTGGAGATTTGAAATAAGGAGCTGATAATAGTGAAAAACCCTCCCCGATGTGGGGAGGGTTTGAGGTTTAATGAAGCAGATTCCGGAGCCAGATCCAGCCGGTAGTCAAGACATTCTCGATAAATATCCAGAGGCATAGAACAGGGAAAAAAGAAAGCCAATTGGCAGACAACCACTGGAAGACTTTTGGTGACAAGAAATATGTGACTAGAAATCCCAGTCCAATCATCGCGGCCGTTGTGCCAATAATGACCATAGCGTTTCCAAGGATGTTGAGCCACAGGGGGTAGTCTTTGATCAGAGCAGTGCGGGGAGGAAGTCCGATGATAATGGCCGATGTGACGATGAAGCCGTAGACCATGATTGAATGCTCGGATAATTCAGGAATGGCAAGCATGATCAGGTAGTATGAGAATAGTCCTAGCAATCCACCGAAAATGACAGTGGGCAGGAGCCATTTAAGGAATTCTACGATCAAGCTGTCTTCAGGGCAAGGAAGATTGTTGTTCATCATAATCTCCTTCAGGTAAGGTTTAAGGTGCGTTTCACGGATTTTAGCATTTAAATAGTTTATTTTCAAGTTATAGGACTATTATTTCATCTTCTAACCTGGCAGAACGCTTGTTGAATGGGCATAAAAAAGGTAAGCTGAATTATGGAATCAAATGGGTTGTGGGATCAAGGAGGTTTTTTGACGGAAATGAGGAAGGATACCGAGAAAAGTTTGGTGGTTTTCGTAAATGAAATCTCAGGAAAATTGAATGAGTCTGAGTTGATAGATAAAAAGAGAGCGGGGGTTAAAAAGGAGGGGGCAAGAAGTGTAGCCTTGCTTAGGGCGGCGGAAGAGGATAAAGAGAGCGTTCAAAACAGGATCAGGGTTTTGCAGGAAGAGCTGGATCTTTTAAGGGCAAACGGAATGGAGAACATGGCTAACAGGATTCAAGAGCAGATAGAAGGTTTAAGTAAGACCGCCGAAAGAGCATTAGACAGGTCGGTGCGTGCAGGTGAGTCTGCTGCGGTGGACCCTAAAACCGGTTTGGCTACCGGAGAGGGGTTAATAGGCGCTGATGCGAAGTTGATGATGAGGATTTGGGATAAAGAAGAAAAGTGGGATGTTATGGAAGACACGGTGGAAATAGTGATGGATATGATGCTGTTCCACAGGGGTGTGGAAGAGCTGGGTGAGGAATTCGACGACAGGATAAAGTTGATGGCTAGTGGATTAATCTCGGTGGCTGAGTATTTAGCCGAGGGCGAGGGGGGTATTTATTCTGAAATGGATGAATCCGGAAAAGAGGCTAATGTGGCATTGAATCTGTATTTCCCCGAAGGTTCCAAGCAGAGGGGTTGGCTGGATGAGCTAAAAGAGTTGGGAGTGAAATTTGAACCGGGGAGGCTAAATCCCGGTGGGGGTGATGAATTCATAATGAGGGTCGACTTGAACATGAGAAGCGAGCCGATGAATAAACGATTGGGTGAGAGAAAGTTGAGATTAAAAAAGATGGTGAGGGTCATGGATTGGGTGATAAAGAACACTACATTTTCCAAAGACAGACCTGTTCTTTTGGGAGAAGATGAGAAGGACTTTTCAGCGGAGGAGAAGAAAGAGAGGATGGAGGCCTACACAATTTTTCGAAACTATATTAATAATATAGTTCCCAGTGTCAATAGTGGTGAAGGAGTCAGCAGTGAGCAATCTAGATTCATTTGGGATTTTAAAGATGAACTGCGGCGTCATTTTGAATCCGTCTCAGAAAGTATATATTTTCAGCCCGGTAGTGGTCTGCTTGATCCGAAGGTTGAGCTGAGAATGGATTATTGTCAGGTGGGGACAGTCAGCGAAGGGATGCCTGTGATGGAGGAAGTGGTGAATTATTTTGAAAGCAATCGGCCTTTGGGTGACCAGGGATCAAGCGAATATGAGGAGTTCGTTGAGACAATCAAGATTCAACTAGCCCAGGAGATGGATGAGGATGAGCTAAAAAACAGTCAGTTATTGATCGGTAAGACAGAAGAACTGATATACAGGGCAGTTTTTGAAAAGTATCAGAGGCATCTATTTGGGGAGGTAAACGGTGAGTGGAAGGGGAGAAAAAAGCTTGAGGTAATGACAATGGCGATGATGGGAGACGCTCAGTCAATTTATGCAGTGGGTTCTGTTGGCAGAACATTCCTACCGGATGTTGGGGATGGGAACCTGAAGAAAATGTGGAGTACCGTAATGCGCCACTGGACAGGAAAATTCAGTCAAGGAAAAATCGCAGACGAGGGTAATTCTTTCTCTAAATATCTTAGTGAGATGGTCAGTCAAGGGCCTGATGGAAGGGAGAATTGGAAGAGAATTATGGGGATTGAATAAAATGCGCAAAAATGCCGATACAAAATATCTTATAGAAAGCTTATTTTTGCTGAAAAACAGTATTGATGGTGAATTTAACATATTATAGGCAAACGAACGTAGTAGAATAGAGGTAATGAAATACAAATATTTCTTATTCGATTGGGATGGTAGCTTGGGAAATTCGTTACCAATGTGGTTCGAAGCGTTTCAGAAAGTGTTTGCTGAATATGGAAAGAGAGTGACGTACAAGCAGATTGGAGAAAAAGTAATCGGTGACTGGGAAGGTCCCAGCAGAATGGGAATTGAAAACCAGGAAGAATTTTTTACCAGAATGGAAGTGGAGTTGATGCCCAAGTTGCCTTTTGTAGAGTTAAATCCTGGAGCGAAGGAATTGATAGAGAATATTAAAAAGTTGGGAGGAAAAGTAGCGGTGGTGTCTTCATCAAAGAGAAAATATGTTGAACCGGCGATGCAGAAAAATGGTCTGATGAATCTTGTTGATGTGTTTTTGGCCAAGGAGGATGTGAAACGACACAAGCCTGACCCAATGATGCTGAACAGGGCGATTGGGATGGTAGGCGGTGAACCGGACAAAGCGCTGATGGTAGGAGATACCGGTAAAGACATCATGGCGGCAAAAAATGCAGGAATGGCTAGTGCCTTATATTACCCAAAAAGATATGAAGAGTTTTATGCCAGACGATTGCAGGAAGGTTGGAAAAGCACGTATACGATAAGGAGTTTCGGAGAGCTATCCAGATTTTTGAAATAGAATCCCCCGCACACAGTCGGGGGATCGAACTTAGTTGAAAGAGGTATTGATGAAGCCCAGGCCAGGAATATGTATGAGATGGGTGTACAAAGCAGTTTTTCGAGACGGACTAATCTCTGAAGGCAGGACGATAAAGAGAGAAACTATATTGGGGGATTTCTTGAACCAGCCGAATTGGCGGTGGCCTTTTTCTTCTAATGACCAGGTGTCAATTGCATGTATCGCATGGGTAATAACCGAATCATCACGGTAGTAACAAAGAATCGAGAGCCGATCTGTATTCTTCTTCATGCCGACCTCCTTTTAAAAGTACTGCGCTATTGTAGCAAATAGTGGTAGTCTGTCTGTAAATTGGTTATGATTAATTAATGGGAGAGAGACGTCACGAAACGCGTTTTGGTATTAATGCAGATCCTGCAGAGATTATGGATGCTTTGCGGACAAAAGGGCAGCAAGAAGAAAACAAACTGGAGAAAAAGGATATCACCCCGGAAACAACATGGGAGGAATTTAGGAAAAATAAACAAGCCGAGGGGGCAAATGCAGAAACCTTTCTGGCTTTTGTAAGAGCAAAAGCCGAGTCGAGAGGTCTTCCTATCGAGGCAATTCCTAAGATGGGTGAGCTAGGAATGGTGGAGATAACAGAGGAGGGGAGAAAAGCGTTTAGAGAATTGGCAAGACTGGCGATCACAGAGTTGGCTACTCATGGAATGACGGAAAGAGGGCCAGATGGAAAAATGACCCTAAAGACTTACTCCGACACCGATGGTGATGCATGCATCTATTTATGTAAATTGGCAGGGATCGTGGCCAAGAAGAATAAGAAGATGGGTACCGAGGCTACCAAGATAACTTATGTGGATAAAGGTCAGGGCAAGGAAGGGGCAATGGTGATGGATACTTCCGGAAGAGAGGGAGTTCAGTTCGATGCAGAAACAGAAACCCTTTACATTGATCACCACGGAGACGAATCTCCTACAGGGACAAGTACGGCAGGATATTTGTACGATACTTTGTGGAGAGCCGGCTTGATCGATTTGGATAACGTATTCGAGGCGGCCGCTTTGGAAGGAGCAATCGAGTTCGTTTCTGCCGTTGATAACGGTGAATATCCAGGGATGCACAACCCGAAGGCATTTTTACAGTCAAGCAAAACAATGCTTGGTTTGTCGCCATACCTAAATTTTACCGAAATTGTTGATTTTTTCAAAAAATATCGAGATCCGCTGGAGGTTTTGACCGACAGGCAGATCAACGAATGGAATCGAGGAAGTGGGGAAAGTATTTTATCTAGAGCCGAAAAGAGGCAGGAAAGGGTGGAAAATTCCATTAACGCAATAATAAGTCTGAAAGCAGCCGAATTTGATGTGGAGTCAGACAAGCTTGGAAGAATCCTGGTGGACATTGGAAAACAAGTGCCGATGGGGAGAGACGCTGCATTCGGTATGGGTTTTGATACATATTTGATGTGGAATCCAGATGATGACAGTTTCTTTGTGCAGTCAAAAAAACCATTAAATGTGCGTTTTGATCAGGGGTTCGTGGTGAGAGAAAAAATGTGGATGAAGCCTAGAGATGGAGTGGCATTAAAAATAACACTTAAAGAGGTTCTGGAGATGTTGACCGGCGGGGAGGTTAAAGCCAGAGGAAAGTTGGCAGAATATTTGGAAAATGGTGGGGAGAATAGAGAGAACGAGACGGACGATCCCCTCAAAGCATTTACAGACGTATTAGTGGGTGATGAGCCTCCTTCTACGGCTGACGAGACAGCTGAGACGACGCTGGATGCCTTCACAGATGTACTTGAGGGTGGTCCAGCAAAGGAGCAGGAGGTTGAGACAGTCGAAGAGATGGAACCTGTCAGTAGAGAGCAGGTATTACCAATTCCAAGCACCCTCAGAGAAGGGGTATTAGCAGAGACCCCGCCCGACATGGAAGATTTGGCCGAAGAACATCAGACGGCGGAAAGTGCTGCTGTTCAGGATGAAGTTCATCGAATTATGGAGGACTTGAGGCTTCGTCAAGCTCTTGATGAGGCTGAGATACAGGGCGAACAAGCTGCTGAGAGAAGTGAGGCTGCGGTTCAGGTAGCTCAAGACATGGAGGGAGAGTATAGGGTATTGAGATTTATGAATGGATTGAGGAGCTCTTGGAAGAGGGTGAGGGGTTGGTTTAATAGGACGTTTGGGTAGAAGAGGCCGGAGAAGCTGAGGGTGCTTGAATCAGCAGTTGATCATATTCAGTAGCAGAAGAAGGGGGTTGGATATTAACCGGTTGGTGATAGTTGCCTAATTTAATGACTAGTCTTTCATCGGTGGTCTGTTTTTGGGTGTTTTGATCGTAATTTGCTTTTCCCGTGAGGATTAGCTGGTGTATTAGGTAGTTGGCTTTGTTGACCCAGATGTCCAAGGTCACTTTGGTAATGTAATTGGTCGGTCTAAAACCAGGGCTGGAATATTTGAGCTTGCTGGCAGTTTCCAAACCAAGGTAGTCGATTAGACTTGGGTTGGGTTCGAAATGAAGTAAATAGACGTTTGTACCGTCAAGAATTTCTTCCGTGACAGTGCTCTCTTTGATCACCTTTTCATCAAGAAGCATCGATGAAACAAAAGTAGCCAGTCCATCGACGACCGATTGATCTTTATGCTCCGATAGTTTGTCTTGAAGTGTATTAACGTGCTTGATCAGGTCGTAGCGGACCCAATCCTGAAGTGGGATATAAGAAAAGCCGGGTAGAAGAGAATGAGATCTAAAGAATAGGTTGTCGTTGGCGATCACTCCATCGAGATTGATATTCTTTCCAATGGCGACGAATGATATCTGCGGGTTTTGGGATTGTGCGTAATCGGCGCTTCCTGTGAACTTTATAACGGCCGAGCTGGTCGAGAGCCGGGAGGTAAGAGAGGGGTGGCTTGATTCGAGGCTGATATCAAAGCTATGCTGTCTGAGATCCATATGAGCGAGGGCTGATTTTTCCAGAAGAAAGTCGGCGGTTTTGGGCATAAAAGAGAAGTTTTGGATGAAATGAGCGATATTCTGTTCCATTTTGGGATTGTCGATACCGATATAGTCGTAGCCAATGGCGTAGACAACCCCGAAGGCAGAGACGATCAAAAGGAAGATGAAAGACAGTGCCCCAAACATGAGGAATCCCAGGGGTTTGCTCTGATCAGACTGATCAGGAAAGATGTTGTGGACGGATAGGGTGTTGGAATCCCGTACAGGAAAGTCTTTTGAGGCTGATTCGAGGGTCGGAAATATCTTCTCTGCAGTGGGGATTAATGGCTGGTTGCCTCCTAGGGGTGATAGGCGGGGCGTGGGAACAGCTTCCGGAGAGGAAGTCCCCTGTTCGGTTGATGTCGGAGCACTATGAAGATAACCTTCATCGGGCATTGATTTAGTATAGTGCCAGCTTGCGTAAAAACCAATAGTTTGGTATATTATCCCTTGTCCCCGCGACTTTATGATTTCTACTCAAAAAATAATACAAAAAGGCCCCTAGCCCTTTTGCGTTCATTGTAGTAAAATCTGACTTCGCGCAGGCGAAGTTTTTTAATATATTAATCGTACGGGCCGTTAGCTCATCTGGTAGAGCGCT
>CAZYOB010000013.1:0-24948 GCA_964648275.1 uncultured Pseudomonadales bacterium | reverse complement strand
TCGACTCCGACCAACGTGAGTTTTGAAACATCTCCAGTACAGAGCATACAAGGGGTGGTCAGTGAGAGCGGAGAAAAGTTTCTGATCCTTTCTGGTAAAAAAAGTATTGAGATTACAAGTAGAAAATTGGATTTGAAACAATACGTGGGTCAGCAAGTGACGGTTACGGGAGAGTATTCAGGAACCACTCTGTACGTTGACGAAGTCAAGCCCTAATCCTGGATGAATTCTGAGGTACGGAAGACGATGTTTTTGGTCTGAGCGTTGATTTGCATGACCATCGGCTGAGTTTTTCCGGGGATGAAAAGGGAGATCTGCCAGATGACACCACTGGAGGTTTGAATGTACTGCGCTCTGGTATCTGCTCCCTGGCAAGCTGTCTGGTCGGAACATTTGGAGTAGACGATTCTGAGGGCTTCATCAAGATCGATGCCGAGTTTATCTTCGAGAACCAAGCTATTGAGCGAGGGAATGTTGTTGTCAGGTGTAACCTGGATGTTCCTATCGATAATTTCCGGTTGGGATGTACCACTGACCAAGACATAGAAATATTTTTTGGTGTTGAGGTCCTGACGGAAGAAGTATTTGGAGATGGCACCTTGGGCACTATTGGCATTATCGGTCTTGAGGAGGATAAATTGAGCATTTGGCTGGTAGTCAATGCCGATCTTGAGAACGATGGAGGAGACGGAAAGTGGTTTGAGTGGTGAGCCGGGTACGGGAATTACGGTGGGGCTGGGCGTGAGAGTAGCGGAGATAGTGGAGCCGGGTGTGGGTGAGCCTGTGGGAATTTCAATGATCGTTGGTGTGGGAGTGATGGGAGGTTGGGTACGCTGCTGATCTAGGGTTTGGGTGATTTCTGAGAGTTGAGTTCTGAGCTGAGTTGTCTGTTGAAAAAGGAAGGCGGCGGCTGCAAGGCCACCAAGAGCAACGAAAAATAATACGGAGAAGATGATGGTGCGAAAAGTTGACCCTCCGCTTGTAGGAGCGACGGCAGGTAAAGGTTGGGGGGCGAAGGCCGGGGATGGAGGTTCAGGTGGCATGGCTGAGGTAGGCAAAGGTTCCGGTTCAGGGGAGGCTTCGAATGGGACGGCTTCAGGAGCGGATACGGTAAAAGGAGTTTCCGGTGAGGCCGGTGGTGGTGCCTCAGTCGCTGTTTCTTGAGGTGTTGTGACAGGAGAGGGAATTACATCGGGTGTTTCCTCAAATTCGGGAGTAGGTAGATGGGTGTCGGGATCAATGGGTGCGACAGGTAAAACTGGGGCGGGCGCGGGAAACTGGCCGAGGTCGTCGTTTGGCATGTATTTAGTATGGCAAAAAATGGTTGGTATTTCAAGGGATACAAAACCTCCGGAGTTGATTCCGGAGGTAGTCTCGATTATTTTGACACTTTGATACCTAGAACTGTGTCACAGTCCGGACAGTGATATTCAAGTTGGCCAAGTTCATTAACTTTCATGTAGACGAAATGGTAACGGGACCCGCATTTCGGGCATTTCTTGCGGGCATCATCTTGATCCAGATCTCCCATGAGTAACTCCTGTCTATATTAAGGTAGCCAGATGTTATCTCATAGTAAGTTAAATGTCAATTAAATGCCCCATGGTGAGGTAGAGCTTGGTCAGTCTATTTATAGAGGAGATAGTTACCCTCGGTCTTTTTGATTTTCAGAGGGAGTTTGGCTTCCTTGAGGAGGGATTCAAGATATGGTTTAGTGTAGGCAAAGCAGAAACGCTTTTTACCCTTGAAGGGGATGTTGACCCAGTAAGGGTTTTGCCACTTAGTGGCTGGATCTACGTGGTACTTGATGTACTTTTTTTGCCAGAGATTCCAGACAGTGACGAGGAGAGATCTTTTGGGTTTAAGGTGTGCCTTGATCTGCTTGAGGACAAATAGTTGTGACTCTTTGTCTGGAAGATGATGCATGAGCGCAACACAGAAGATATGGTCGAATTCACCCAGGTGTTTCCAGATCTCCGGTTTGGTGATGTCAGTCTCGATGAAATTGTTGTTGGGATATTTCTTTTGGGCTTCTTCAAGCAGCTTTGGGCTGATGTCCAGCCCGGTGTACTTGATCGTTTTGGGTAAGCCGAGGAGTAGGCGACCATTGCCACAACCTACGTCGAGAAGGGACTCTTTTGATCCGACTTTTTTGATAAAGGGTTTGAGTTCCGGCCAGATGTATCCGCGGGTGTCGGAGAAGTCTTTGGCAATTTCTTCATAAACCATTTTGACTTCATTTATCTTTTCCCGGGCAGTGACCATGAGTTCATTATCCAACGTAAGTCCGGTAGAGGCAAGCGAGTTGGTAGAAGTGTCTTAGTGGTATCTCGGTAGAAATGCGAGGATACTTTATGGTTTTTTGGGAAAGTAGGCTGTGGTTCATATACAATACAGGGAATGAAGTTGGAAGATTTAGTGCGATCGGACGAGGAAAAATTAACTCCTGAAAATTTGGAGGATTACCGTCGTTCTTGGGCTAAGGTGTTGAAAGACGTGCCCAAGAATTCTCAGATATGGCCGTTGTTGAGTGATCCGGAATTGATCGAAATGTTAAAGACCAGAGGGGTGAGAACCGAGAGTGGGGTGGCACCTTTTGCTGTCATGACAAAACCTTTTTATTGTCCCGGAAAGTGTGTTTATTGCCCGCTGGAAGAAGGGATGCCTAAAAGCTATCTTTCCGATGAACCGGCGGCACAGAGGGCAAAACTCTTGAACTTCGATCCGTTCAAGCAGGTTACAGGAAGGTTAAAACAGCTAAAAGAGACCGGGCACCTGACCGACAAGATTGACCTGATCGTGATCGGTGGGACATTTTCGGCCTACCCGGATGAATACAAGCGGGAGTTTTTCAAAGGCATGTTTGATGGAGTAAATGGTTTTGTTTCAAAGACTTTGGAAGAGGCGATCAGGTTCAACGAAACGGCTAGGAGACGTATTGTAGGCATCTCGGTGGAAACCAGACCCGACTGGGTGAGTGAGCAGGAGATCAGATTATGGAGAAGCATGGGCGTTACCAAGGTGCAATTGGGAGTACAGGCGTTCGATGAAGCGATCATGAGGAAGATTGAGAGAGGTCATTCATTGGACGAGGTAGCCGAGGCCACACGGATGTGTCGCAACGCTGGACTTAAAATTTGCTATCACTTTATGCCGAACCTACCCGGGAGTTCACCCGAGAAAGATATTGAGATGGCAAAAATTATGTTCGAGGATCCACGATTCATGCCTGATTATCTTAAGGTGTACCCGGCAATGACTATTCCCGGAACCGAGATGCACAAGATGTGGGAGCGCGGAGAATATATTCCATACTCAGAGGAAAAGCTAAAAGACGTACTGAAGGAAGTTAAAGCTTTGACCCCCGAGTGGTGCAGGATTGACAGATTAGTGAGAGACATCAGTAAAAAATGGGTAGTGGCAGGTGAGGCAAAGACCAATATGAGACAGATATTGCAGGCAGAGTTACTTAAAGTGGGGAAGAAGTGCCGTTGTATCAGATGTCGGGAGGTAAGAGCCGGGGTGTATACGGATAGAGTTGAATATATTGAGAGGAAGAGAGCCACTTTGGGTGGCGATGAGTTGTTTTTATCATTTGAGGGCGAAGGTAAGCTTTATTCAATGTTGAGGTTGAGGTTGCCGAAGAAGGGAGAGAGAATGCTTTTCCCGGAATTGGAAGGATGTGCGATCGTCAGAGAAGTGCACACATACGGACAGGTACAGGGAATTGACGAAACTGAGGTCGACAAGACACAGCATAAGGGTTTGGGGAAGAAATTGATGGCTAGCGCTGAGCAGATAGCCTCTAAAAAGGGTTTTGAAAGGATTGCCGTAATCTCAGCCGTGGGAACGAGAGAATACTACAAGAAACTGGGGTACCGCTTGGAGGGTGAGTATATGGTGAAGGGGATTTAGGTCAAACTAGGTTTACCGGGGGTAAATTACGCTCGAATTTCATTATTTAGGCCTATATCTAGTATCTTATATACTTGACGCATGTCCTGTAATATGTTATTCTTCGTGCGTAATCATTCTCTTCAACCTACTTTCACCTCAAGAGGAGGACGTGATGGTTTCATTAACAACCAAAACGCAAAGGTACAAGGTAAATCGCGCCAAGCACGAATTATGTTGGGCCTTAGCTCTGTCGATTTTTGTACTTGAGCCTATCGATCCTGCTTCGATCTCAGGGCTAATTGATAGCCAGCGCACTTATGGCAGCATGAAAAAGTATGCTGAGGAGCTGGTTAAGGAAATGATGGTGGCCGGATTCAATAATCATCTGGAGATCCGTCTCAACCGTGCAGGTTTCAAGTTCTACGTTTGGTTGAACCCTGACCTGAGCATCAGTGGATATATCCACGGAGACCAGAGATGGGATCACCCAGGAGCCTATCGGGCAATCTCATTTATTTTGAAATCGTATGGGCTTCTGCCGGAGGACAGAGACTGGCAGAATTTACCTTAGTTCGTGACCGGGGGAGAAATACCCCCGGTTTTTTATGGTCAAAATCTTGAGCCTATATACTTGACAAGTTTATCCTATTGTGCTAATATTGCGCTCGTCGCTGGGAGTGTTCCCAGCAGTTCTTTAAATCCTTAATTTCCCAAGAATGCCCTAAGGGGCAGGAGGAGTTTGAAATGACTGAGAATCTCTTGGTAAAACCACGTATCACCGTTGGGGAGGTAGTTGGTTGGGCCGAAAGGGCTATTGGCTTCATCAACGATCAGGAGCTGGCTGAGCTGTTCGATTTGCAGCTTTCGCAAGCTCAAGAGACTATGGCTCTTTGGTCCGCTTTCGACCTGCTCAACCGCGTAGATGTCGCTTACCTGCGACAGCTGGCGGTGGAACTGGCGGAGAAGGCCGAAGCCTGCCAGGCAACCTGGCCCACCATGCGATATCAGCAAACCTTCATCGACCCCAAGCCGGGGCACGAAAAGGGTTGGCTGACCTACATCAGTGAGCAGGTGGCCGTGCAAGTTGCCGAGTACGAGAAGGAGCAGATTGAGGTCGGGGCAGACTCGCGAGAGAATGCCGTATCCCTCAATTCCTTCGAGCGTCAGGCTCTTGCCCGAGCAATTGAGAACGCCGAGAAGGTTCTCAGCGCTCTGGACCCGGAAATGGGTCCAGTATATGCTCAGCTTGACAAGCTCGCCGAGCTGAATGCGATGGTCACAGCCAAGGCCGAAGCTTGCAAGCAGGTCTGGCCGACCAAGCGCTATCAGCAGACCTTTATCGACCCCAGTCCGGGGCATAACCTGGGCCGCCTCGATTACGTGACCAGTTTGATGGGTCGCTTACTTTGCATGCGGTCTCCCGAGGCCAGCCGAGTTGAGGCTGCTATCGGGAATGCCGTGAGGCTACTGGAGATTTTGCGTCCGGATGCGCCTTATTGGTGCCGGAACTGCCGGGCTCCTCTCGCCAATTCCGAGTTCGCCTATTGCGAGGTGTGCTATAAGGCGTACCTCGCTTCTCAGGAGTCGGCTTCTGTTGAGAAGGAGGTTGAAGTTCCGGAAGGTCTGCACCGTCGGATTGTTAAAAAGCCAGGCTCTGCCAAGAGGCGTCACTCCCAATCCAACGGCTTTGAGCTGAAAGGTAAGGGGAAGCAACGTCGTGAAGACGAGGCTGGCTTCGAAGCCGAGACCCACAAGGGTAAAGGCGATGGCGCAAAAAAGCGCATGAAGCGCCAGCAGCACGAAAATCGCCGCGGCGAAGGAAATTAGCTCCCACCTGGGAGATCTACCCCACCAGAAATGGTGGGGTTTTTTATGGCTTGAGGGTCGGAGGGTGATAAAATAGAGCCATGAAGAAATACATTGTTGGTGGAGCTTTGGGGATTGGGGCCTTGATGGCTCTTCCCGGAGGTGTAAACGCAAGTGAGGGACTGGTCGATCTGAGAGGCGCTGGAGCCAGTGGTTCGTGTTTTGCAGCCAGCATTTATATAGACGGCGGATATAAGATCATGGCTACTTGCCGTGATCTGAAGATCGCTCTGACACCAGAGAGAAATAAATATGTTTTGTGGATGGAAGACGAGGCTATGAAGCAGAGAAGGTTGGGCGAGATCGTCAGCGGTAAATATTATGGCCAGGTGGATCAGAAATTCGTCAAGTTATTCGTGACTGCGGAGCGCGACCCTTCTGCCAACAAACCCTCGGACGAAATCTTATTGTCCGGTAATGTCAGAGAAATTGATTTCGGTGCAGGAGTAGAGCCTGTAAAAGCGATTGTGACACCCACACCAACCCCAACAAAGATTACTGCTGCCAAACCAGAAGTGACCAGAATTGAGGAAAATCAGGATATTCAGGTCAAAGAAGGTGGTCTTGGGGGTACAGTATCAACCATCTTTAAGATCGTGTTGCTGGGATTCGGAGCATTACTGGTAGTTGTAGGTGTGACCAGTTTTATGTCCAGAAGAAGAAGTCTTTAAGAGAGGAATTACCCCAACATTAGTCGGAGAACGAAGCTGATTACTGGGCCGATTAGAGCTTGGATGGGAGCAGTTGATCCCATGACGGGTAAGAGGAAGAAGATGAGGATGAGTGTGCCGTAACGGGACATGATTGCCTGGTATTCATAAGCCAAGTCTCTGGGAAGAAGAGCGAAGAGGATCTTTTGGCCATCAAGGGGGCCGATGGGAACGAGGTTAAAGACTGCAAGAATGACGTTGATATAGATAAAGGGAAGCAAGAAAGTGGAAATACCCGGATCAAGAAGAGTACGACCAATAATGGAAAGGACAGTGGCGACAAGTATGTTACTTATTGGTCCGGCGATGGATATGAGGGCAGCATCGCGACGAGGAGATTTAAGGTTGGGAGGATAAAACTCGACCGGTTTTCCCCAGCCAAAACCAATCAGGAAAAGGGATAGGGTACCGAGTGGGTCAAGATGTACTAGGGGATTGAGTGATAGACGCCCTTGTGAACGGGGTGTAGGGTCTCCAAGACGGTCTGCAACCAGGGCATGTGAGAATTCGTGGACTGTGACAGCAACAATGAGGCTAAGGGCAAAAAGCGCAAAAGTGATTGGCGATTCAAAAAGTGTCCGGAGCATATGAGTGAGTATACACGAGCATGGCCATTCTATGATAGAATAACGGTCATGAAACAGGCATCTTACACATACGGTTGCGCAATTTGCGGCAAGGGAGTACAGCACTCCAATTTAGTTAGTTTTTCAAAGAGAAGAATCAAGCATGTACGTAAGCCTAATCTTCATGTTCACCACCTAAAAGTGGAAGGATCGAAATTGAAGATCAAGGTTTGCACTACTTGCAAAAGAAGTATTCGTATAACCGAAAGAGAAGCTCAAGCTTCAGCTCAGAAATTAAATGCCTGATAGATCAGAGTGGTATTTTGGCTTGCCCGAGTCTTTTGATCCTCATGAGGGTGATACTTTATACGGTTATTCCGAAGGTTGGGATGGTGAAGTAGCCTTTACCCGTTTTGGTGAATTCGGAGTTGAGATAAGTGAGATGGGTGAGTTGATTGCAACGTTTCCTGATCAAGGTTTGATGTACATCTACGAACAAGAAGGACCAATATTAATGGCCCTAGTTGACGTGGGTAAATACTTGAGTAGCCTGCCTATTGACAAGGTGGCAACCATGCCGAACGGTGGCTTTAGCGTCATTGGCCTTCTGGAGCATTTGAGAGCGGAGAAATTGGCGATGATGCTGACAATAACTTTTGGGGAATTAAATCGTTTTAACGTTGTGGTGATGGATGAGAATGGCGAACAACAGGTGGCTAAAGACGTGGATGGAGTTGATTTTACCAAGGGAATAACCGGAGACTTAGGGATCAAGGAACATTCAATTTCCTTTGAAGTGACAAGATATGGGGACGACCTATTTATGGCTTTCGGAGAGCGTAAGGGAAAAAAGGCATCTATGGTGAGTGTTGAGTCGAGCCTATTTGTTGATTTTGAAGACGACGTATTCGGCGAAGATCACGGTAGATTGCAGAAGCTGGCCAGGAAAATAATTCTGAATTAACCGGGAATCAAACGGTCACCGTCCTGGTCGTAGTAGTGAGGAATGCCTTTTTTGTCGTAGTAAGTCCAGATATTGTAGGCAGAAAAATGGAATAAGACCCAGTGGTCTTTGATGTCCAAGCTTTCAATGTATTTTATTAGATTGAAGCCGATCATTTCATCGTCCAAAGGGATGGCCCAGTATTCTTCGGGAATCGAGACAGCGCCACCTTGTCCCTGGTCTTTTTGAGTTTGTTTTTCGACCGGTTTGGAAGGTAGTTTTTTGCGGCTGGATTGGCGGTGGGGTTCGATGAGATATCTTTCTTCCCAGTAAAGGGCTTGGATCAGGCAGTGATGACAGCCACAACCTTTGAGAGTATCGATTTCGTGCTGGAGAAGTCTTAAATATTCCGATTCAAAGCCGAGAACCAGATTTCTGGCAGTCTCAAGGGTTTCTTTTTTGCTCATTTGATGTATCCGGCTGCAAATTGCTTCCAGGATATGGGAGATTTGCCGGGAATTTGAATCGAGTTTATCACCAGCCGGTCATTTTCCAAAGTGGTTTGTATGATCTTGACTTCCTGTTTGCCGATCTTGGTCCATGGTCCCGGTTCCGGGGTGAGAGACCTTAAGAGGGCAGAGGTATTCCCCGCATCAATGCCCGACATGGCGGAGTCGATCTTTTCGTAGGGAATGAATGAATTCTCTCTGGTGAGGGATCCTGTCTTGAGTGTGTAGGTGGCCAGTGAGTCACCTTGGACCTTTAGGGAATATTTTTGAGCACAAATTTCGGGTAATTTCTTATCCAATAGTTGTTGGGCAGCTTGAGTAAGTTTTGTAGTCAAGGTAGAGACATCGTCGGTGATTTCGATAGGAATTTCCTGTTGAGAAATGATGGGCCCGTGGTCCAGTTGCTCATCCATCTTCATCAGAGTGACTCCGGTAACTGAGTCACCATTTTTAATTGCCTCACTGATACACAAGGCACCCCTGTATTTGGGTAGAAGGGAGAAATGGATATTGAAGGTACCGAGGACAGGAGTATTCAGCCAAGATGGGGGAATAAGTTTGCCGTAAGAGACCACCAGAAAAATATCCGGTTTGAGCAGCTTGATGTGGGCAAGGTTGGCCTCGTCCAACTTGGAAGGTTTGTAGACAGGCAGATCGAGATCAGCGGCTTTTTGAGCTACGGGGGAGGGAGTGAGGATCTGTTTCCTACCCAACGGTTTATCCGGCTGGGTGACGACACCAACAACGCTTACCTCTGCTGAGGCTAAAATTGATTCCAGGATTTTGGCCGAAAAATCGGGTGAGCCAAAGAATACCAGGTTTTTGAGCATGATTGATTATACCTTTTTAGCCGCAGGATATAAAAAAAGCCCCTCAGGAGAGGGGCGAGGGGTGATAGGTCTAATCGAATTCTTTAATGCCTTTAAGGAATAGGATGGCGATGATTAGTCCTACCAGCAGACTACCGACAAAAACGACGGCTAGGGCAATCACTAGTACCTGGGTGAGGCTGAGGCCGGGGAAGCCAAGGGTGAGAATAACTGCCGTGGCGGCGTATGAACCAAGTAGAATTAGAGCTTTTTTCATAAAATCTCCTTCAGGAAAGGTTTAAGGTGCAGTTGCTTTACTATAGGGGATTATATCACTTAGGCCGGTAATAGTCAAGTTATATAGGATATATGCAAGGAAGCTATACAAGGTCAGGAGAGAGCTACTGTCAATTGCTGATTAGCTCTGTCACAGGCGAGCTATACTCGTCGGTTTTTTATACCTTATCGATAGGGGTAAGGCCGTCGGGAGTTTCGTAAAAGATGATACCTCCTTGTTCAAGAATGCGATCGGTAAAAAGGATACCATGGAGGTGATCCAGTTCGTGCAGGGCGTAAGAGGACTCCACACCCTCAAAGCGGCGTTGTTTGGAGACGAGTTTACCTTCGTGGGGTGTCTCATACTTGAGCACAGAGAAATATGGCCTGTCGACGAAGCCCCAGATTTTGGGGAGGGAAAGGCAACCTTCGAGCCAACGGTCCTTTTTCTTCTTGTAGATGTCGGTAAGCATGGCCTCAGACTGTTCGACGATTTCTGGATTGATGATGACCTCTATCTTGTTGTTGAGGTTGAGTAGGAATAGCTGCTTGTTGATGCCTACCTGGGGAGCTGCCAAGCCAACACCTTCCGGATCCTGGGCGGATTTAAGGGCGACGGTCATTTCGCGGATCTGTTGCTCAAGCTTTTTATCGATCTTTTTGATCTCCTGGGCAACCTTCCTGAGGGCCGGGTTAGGTGAGACGACGATTTTCATAATCTTGACTATATTTTACCAAATATCCTGTAATGTTGCCTGTTTGGGGGTTGACCGATCTTAAAAGAGAGAGGTAAAATAGCCGGAATTGATCTTTTAAATCCAAACATTAAGTGCCAGATCCGGTGCTTGGGAGGTGATTGTGTCATTAAATGGTGATACTCGTGTATCAACAGCTCAGACTCAAGCTAGTTATGTTCGGTTGGTATTGACTAAGGGTACGTCGGTTGTCATGGATGGTCAGCGTTTTAGACGCGCCACCAGAATGTTATCGATAGAAGGTTTGCCTGGAATGGTCTTCGCTGGTTGTTTGGTGGAGATGAAAGTCAATTCTTCCCCAGTGTTCTATCTAAGGCTCCTTTCCCCTTTACAGGTGGAAAAGTTCAAGACGGCATATCCCGGTTACAAAGTGTACGAGAAAGAAGATCATGGGGAAGCCTGCGTAATCATCGATTGGAATCAATACTGGTACTTAATTAACGGAAACAAAATGTAGACGGGGCTTGACCCCGTCTTTTTTTATTCTTTTTCCTGGGGATTCATGAGAGATGAAAGTCTGACTTGGGCTTCTGTGTAGTCCGGTTTGAGATCAATGGCCTTTTGGAAGGCAACTATTGATTCTTCATTTTTGCCCATATTGAGGTACACAAGGCCAAGATTGTAGATACTTTTGGCATCGGTCGGAGCCAGTTCGGAAACCTTCAAGAGAGTAGTGATGACATCGTTGTAGTAAACGGGATCGATCGAGGAGAGATAGATGCCAACCTTTGCCCGGGATTTGTAGTAGTTGGTATGATGCGGATTCATTTCAAGCGCCTTGGCGCTATTTGTGAGAGCTGCTTGGGTAAATTCGTCTATAGCGATGGAAAATTTATCCTTTGTCTGTGCGGGTGTGGAGGCTTCAAGAACCTTCAATTGCTCACTAAGATAGAGGGCGGCTTGGGCCTGAGATTCGGCCAGAATGGATTTGTATAAGGGTTCGTTCTTGTTGGTTTTAACGGCAGTGGTGAGATATTCGATGGCGTCGGATAAATAAGTGGGGCCGTATTGAGAGAGAGACTTACCGCCGGCATAGGCAATGTCGGCCGACCAGGTGGTAAAAAGTTTCATGGAGAAGTACAGGAGGAAGAAAACTACCAGAGTGGCGGTGATGGTGGGGAATTTGATCTTGAGAGACATTTCCTTCTTGGATTCCTCATTGCTTGAAATGACGATTGCAGGAAAAAGAAAGAAAAAGAGGGCAATACAAACTACCGAAAAACCAAAGTAATTGGTGATAAGAATGGAGATGAAGCCTAATAGGAGGGCAGTGTGAAGAGGGTTCTCTTCTTTTATGAGAGATGTAAGAAAGACTTTGAAAATAGCGGCAATGAGTAACAGGTATGAGAGAAGGCCGATGAGGCCGGCGTTGGCCAACAGATTCAAATATTCATTGTGGGCTTTGTTATAGAGAAAGTCCCATTCCGACACCAGGTTGTGTTCTTCAGGACGAACGTTGTAGTAGGTGTAGCCGAAGGTCTCCAGTCCATATCCAAAGAAGGGACGTCTTTTCCCCAACTCGACAGCGCCCTTCCAGACAATACTTCTGATCTCCATGGAGTTGCTGCCACCGACACGGATGCCTTTTGACTCCAGATCCACCTGCCACTTTTCTTGATCGCTAAGTTTTTCGGTATCTAAGGGCTTGAGTTGTGAGCTTAAACCAACCTGATTGAGATATTTTTCAAATGCGGGTAACAATGGTCCGCCGACGGAAAGAGTTTTTTGGATTTCGCCGGGATTGGGAGTCCATGGACTACCAATGAGAAAAGTGGAGAGTAACAGGGAAAAACTAAGAAGAAGTAGCGGGAAGATTTTCTTCTTGGATCTTATGGATCTGTAGAGGAGGTAGATTAGGGAAAGGGTGATGATGATGACGGTGGCGCCGATGCCGGAGCGGGATTTGGTGAAAAGGATGGTAATAAAAATAAGAAAGGTGAGAGATCCATAGAGATATGAATACAAACGGTTTTTCTGAGAGAAGGTACTGAGGAAGGGAATGGGTAAGATGGCAACTAGATAGGCGGATAGCCAGTTGGGCTGTCCCAGTGTGGAAAAAACCCGGTTCTGGACGTCCTGCACCCAGACATCTTTATCGATACCGTAGTGTTCCAAAACACCATAGACACTAACGACCAGCCCGGAGACCAGGATGGTGTAGATGAGGTTGGCTATAGATTTGGATTTATCGGAAAAATGGGTGACGAGCGCATAGAAGAGGACAATGTAGGAGAGAGTAGAGGCCAGGCCACCATGGAAGCGGGAGTAATAACCCCAGAAAGAAGTGTGAGGGTCGATAGAGAGTATGGTGGAGAGAATTTGAGAGATGAGGAAAATGAGAATGGGGATATCAAGCGGAGTGCGGCGGAGTGTAAATTTCTTTTCCTGGACCGACTTGAGCAGCCAAGTGGAAGCAATGGCGATGGTGGAGAGGTAGACAAAGAGCATTTTATTGAACTCAAAAACCTCGGAGGTCTTGGTCCAAAGAATTAACGGAGTAAGGAAAAAGAGGGCATAAAAAAGGCCTCGGATAATTTTGGCATAAAGAGAATCTGTCTCGATATTCTTCTGAGGCATGCGTCTAGTTTACCAGAAAGGTTGGTGACAAAATGTGTTTGTGGAAAAGCAGGGTTTCATTCTTGATTCTTTCTGGTATTATTGGGCAGTAATAAGATACATTTAGACTAGATGTTATTCGAGAAATTTTGGAGATTAGCGACACTGGACGTTGGTATCGATTTAGGTACCGCTAATACCGTCGTCCACGTTAGAGGGAAAGGAGTGGTGATAAAACAGCCTTCAGTGGTAGCTAGACAGATCAAGACCAAAGAGATATTAGCCATAGGGGAAGAAGCTAAAAAGATGTTGGGCAAAAACCCGGCCAATATTGAAGTGGTGAGACCCTTGCGAGACGGAGTGATCGCTGATTTCGATGCGGCCGAAGCCATGTTGAAGCATTACGTGGTGGAGGTCCACGAGTACTACAAGGGGTTGGGTTTTAAAATTCCCCGTCCCAGAGTGGCGATAGGAATTCCTTCAGGGGTGACCGAGGTGGAGAGGAGGGCAGTGCAGGAGGCAGCTCTCAGTGCGGGGGCAAGAGCGGCGTTTTTAGTAGAGGAGCCAATGGCCGCGGCAATAGGGGCAGGATTACCGGTCCAGAAAGCCGAGGGACATATGATCTGTGATATTGGTGGGGGAACAAGTGAGATAGGAGTCATATCTTTGGGTGGATTGGTGTTGAACAGGAGTTTACGGGTAGCAGGTGATGAACTGACAGAGTCGATCATAAATTTTGTTCGAATGAAATACAGTCTTTTATTGGGAGAGAGTACTGCCGAAGAGGTAAAGATCGCCGTCGGGTCGGCCTTTCCGTTAAAAAGAGAAAAAGAGGGTAATCCTCTTCAGGTAGTGGTAAGAGGCAGGAGTTTGGAAAACGGCTTGCCTAAGTCGTTGAAACTTGACAGTGTGGAGATTCGGGAGGCAATGATGCCGATCATTAATCAAATATTGTCAGAGATCCATTTGATCATTGAGGAAACTCCACCGGATCTAGTGTCGGATATTTTGGAAAAAGGATTGGTTATGGCCGGAGGAGGTTCACTGATACGGGGGATCGACAAGCTGATATCAGAGCAGACCGGAATGCCTGTTTGGGTAACCGAAAATCCAATGGAAGCAGTGGTGAGAGGGTGTGCGAAGGTCCTGGAGGAGGATAAATTGTTGGGGAAGGTGAGAGTCATAGGTGGATTAAGGTAAGATATAAGGGTGAGAAAGTTTGCCTGGCTGATTACAAGAATTTTTGACCCGACGATAGAGATACCTTTGGCTGTAGGGATGACGGTTTGGTTTGCAGTAGAACCTTCCTTGAGACTGATGATGTTATTGTTTATCGGGGTTTTCTATGTCCTTTTACCGGCAATCTATTTTGTGGTGAGAATCAGAAAGGGGAAAGTCTCCGATTGGGATGTTACCAAACGAGAAGAGAGAAGAGCTATCTATCAGTTTTCTATAGTGTCACATCTTGTGGGTGTATTGGCGGTTGCTTCCTTAGAGCAGTTTTTCCTGATGAAGATCCTGCTGATCCTCTGGATAGTATCGGTGGTGTTCATGGTCATAAATATGTATTGGAAGATCTCGGTGCATGCCGGAGTGAATGCATTTTTAATGGTGCTTTTGAATAATTTTTACGGCTGGAAGATATTTGGCTGGTTGATGGTGGTATTGTTGTTGGTTTTGTGGTCACGCGTCTATCTTAGAAAACACACAACCACTCAAGTGATGGCCGGAGCGATTATTGCCTTTGTTTTGGTTGAGCTGGGAATGAGGATGGTAGGGATTTAGAGCTTGTAGTAAAATATGCAGGTACATTCCAATCTTTGAAGGAGGCTCAATGTATCTCTTGACTCTTTTGTTTGCTTGGTTGCAGATGCGTGGTTCCCAGTTAGTAGGGAACGCCTGGTGGGATGTTTTCCTGGACAAAATGGTCGGCGTGGAGACATTCTTTTACCATGCGTCATGGTGGGTATGGGGTGCGGCAGTCGTTGTTGGGATAATTCTGGTCCTTTTGGGCGTCATTGGTCGGTCAAGCGAGTTTACCCTCAGTAGTTTGGGTTGTTTAAGCTGCGGTGGTGTAATTCTGCTTCTCTGGCCGCTTTTTGAGTACCTGTCGGTACTGACGATCGCCGGTATGGCAGACGGCTTTGGACCTGTAGGGGTGATCAACGGTGGATTTTACATCTGCCTGGTCTTATACGTTTCCTTCATCGGATTGCTTTAGTTTTTTTGGCCACCTTAAGGGTGGCCTTTTCATTGACAACACATTACGTTTGAATCACACTCACTTAATCGGGGTTTTATGGTTGGGTGACGATGACTGGGTCCGGAGTTTTGGAAGTCAGCTTTGAGTCCAGTTTGATCTCGGCTTTTTGTAGAGGGGACTGGGGGGCGGAGATAATTTTGGTGGTTCTACCGAGGACAAGATTGGCAGGAATCAACTCAGTCGGGAGAGTGAGAATCGAGTCGTTCAGGTTGACCGGATTTTCACTGGGTAAGTCGGCTATTTGAGGAGTCCTGCTTTCAAAGAGATAGATGCCGGACTGACCCATGCCGGTCTTTACCGGGAAACGGGAGAGACTTTCCGAGTCTAAGGGTATGATGTGAATAATGGGATCGGAAACACGATCGACGAATCCCAAAAGAATGGTTCCGGAAACTACAGGCTGGCCTCTTTTGATCGACTCGGTACTGAAACTGGTGGTAGCGGTGACTGTCTTTCCGATGCTGATGACTCGGATGGGAATAGTAGAAGTAAAGATCTTGGATGAGTTCTTGAGGGTTTCCTGATCGGTGATAGCGTCTTTCAAATTTTGATTTTCACTTAAGAGAGCGGAGTATTCTTTTTTTAGCTCCTGATTTTCCAGACTCATCCGAGGAAGATCTTCGAGAAATTCCAAACTACCAGTCAGAGTACTTCTGGCCATGGCAGTGGGGGTAGTTATGGGAGAAAAAACGACCCCAAAAAGAGCATTGACATCCCGGCCAATCTTGAGAGTTCCGACAGTAGATAGTAGGATGGAGACGAGAAGCGGTAGTATTAACTTATTGACTCTAATCATGAACCAAGACAAGAATACCATAAAAGCAATCCTGGCCCTCGGGGTGGCAGTGATCTTGGGGGAAGGAATTCTTGGTTGGGGGATATACTGGCCAATATTATTGATGCTTTCCGACTGGGACGGAATTTTCTGGCTGGGCTTGATCGTGGGTATACTGGTAGCCATCTTCGGAGCGATATCTGTCGGCCTGCCGAGCTTGTTCATTGTGGTTGTATTAGGTCTGTCATCCTTTTCATTGAGAACCAAGAGAGGTTCCGAGATGTGGTTGGTGTTGATCTCTCTTGCAGCTAATGGATTGATGGATAAAATTTTTGGATTGTCTTGGGGTTTGGTCGAGATGGTGGGAGTTTTGGTGGCTGCGATATTAGTGTTCAGCTGGGAAGGTCGGGGAGATTCAATTAAGGTGCATTACAAATGAGTAGAGAGTGGGGAAGCCTAATCTTGCTCAAGGGGCTAGTAGCGATTATTTTGGCGTTCGGTTTATCAAGGTCACTTTTTTTGACGATAGTGATGGGAGGTTATTTTAAGGAATTGGCAGAGAAGAATATTGTCAGGATTGAAGTACTGGTCCCTGTTAGAGGAGTGATCAGTGATAGGACAGGCAAACCTTTGGTGATGAACATTGAGAACGATAGGCAAGTAGTACGTTTCTATCCTGCAGGAGAAATGGCGGCGGCAATAACCGGGTATGTTGGATCAATGAGCGAAGGAGATCTAGACAATTGCCATGAAGATTGTTTGGTGGAGATCGGAGTGGGTAAGGCAGGTCTGGAAAAAGCTTACGACGGAAAATTGAGGGGGACTCCGGGAGAAGTAGTGGTGGAGGAATCCGCTGGGGGAGATGTAAGCAAAGAGATCATCAGGGTGGAGTCTGTAAGTGGGGAGAATATATCAACGAATATAGATCTTGAGTTACAGAAGGAACTATTCGTGGCACTTAAGACTGCCTTGGAAAGCAGTGGGAAAAGTGGTGTAGCAGTGGCAGCCAGAGTAAATGGGGAGGTTTTGGCCTTGGTAAGTTTACCGTCATACGATCCTAATCTATTTATTGCCGGAGGGAAGAGGTCCGATTATGGAGGAGAGTTCAAGGACGTTGCGGACCTTATTGGAGACGAAGAAAAGAAACCTTTATTCAATCGGGCGGTCTCGGGAGAGTTCGCTCCCGGGTCTGTTTACAAATTAGTGCCGGCTTTGGCAGCTTTAGCAGAGGGAAAAATAGAGAAGAGCACATTGATCGCCGATACGGGAGAGATCGTAATTGGCGAGTACCGTTTCGGGAACTGGTATTTGGATAAATATGGAAGGATAGAGGGAGATATAAATGTGGAGAAGGCGCTGTCAAGAAGTAACGATGTATTCTTCTACCGTGTCGGTGAAAGATTGGGAGTGGATTTACTATCTTCCTGGTCAAGTAAATTATCTTTAGGAGAGTCGACAGGGATCGATCTGCCGGGGGAGTCTTTGGGTTTGGTACCGACCCAGTATTGGAAAGAGAAAAACATGGGAACTAAGTGGTTTTTGGGAGACACTTATCACATGTCAATCGGACAGGGTAATCTGATGTCCACTCCGATACAGATAAACAGAATGACCTCCTCGGTAGTGAGCAGCTGGAAGTGTAAATTAAAATTGGTGGGCAAGGAATTTTGCGAGGATCTGAAACTTCAGGATGAAGACAGACTAGTGGTTTTAGACGGAATGATGGCGGCTTGCAGTGATGGAGGAACGGCTTATCCCTTATTTGATTACGGAGGAAAAATCTATTGCAAAACGGGAACCGCTCAGCATGGAGGAGAAAAGGATGAACCTCATGCTTGGGTAAGCGTGGTAGTGCCTAAGGGAGACGATCCACGAAATTGGATTGTGCTGACGGTGTTGATCGAGAGTGGAGGGGAGGGTAGTGCAGTGGCAGCTCCCGTGGCAGCAGAGGTGATGCCTTATTTGATGGGGATGTAGCCCTATATACTTGACAAAAGGGTGTTTTGAGTGTAATATTTCAACTATTCTCGAAAGAGTAGTACTTTGAAAGGTCGCTACCCAGCACCCGATAGGTAGCGACCGCAAATTTAACCGAACCCTGCTTAAAAGGAGCTTCTTGAAAAAGAAACTGGATAAGCTGTAAGGTGCGCGCCGTGCGGCGTTGCACCGCCGGTGAATGCCGGCAAGCCAAAAGAACCGTCTAAAGATGACGGGCACGAGTTTAGTCGCGGTTTTGCCGTCCCTCAAGTGAACAGGGGCCGCCTTAGCGCCACGACACCCTATATCTCGTGCAGTAGCCTGCCCCTGCCACCTTGGCCAGTGAGGTCGAGAGGGGGTTTTCACCATCACGGAGGCTACCGTGGTTTTTATTCAGGGTTTAGAAAGTTTTCTCCCGACACGGATTTAAGTTCACTCGGTCGATCCGTGAACTCGGGAAAAATTTAATAGACAAAGACCGAAGGCCAGGGGAGAGATCCCCTGGCCGAACCTTTTTTTGGAGTGTATTTGGCTTTGCTCTGAGCTTCAGGGCAAATTAAGTACATAACCTATAGCCTTGACTAATCGTTAAGAATATAGTAATATTCGACTATTCTCGAAAGAGAGCTCATTAAATAATTGTGTGTGACCTCAGGTTCGCTCGACCCGGGTGTAAGTAACTAAATTACTTGCTCTCGGATTGAGCGGCCCAGAGGTTTGCCAAAACCGAAGCCGTGAGCCCCTTGGCCGGGGCTATCCATCTCTCCTTGAGGCCCTAGATCAGTGACCCGGGACAGGGCACTTGAAACCGGCCTGAGGCTCCCAAGATCCGCAATCACGCGGTGCGGGAGTAAGAAAAAGAGATCCAGGTCAAGTAGGGACAACAACAAAAAACCCTACGCTAACCCTGGCTTTCCATCAAGCTACCCTATGCTTGATGGAATGCAGATATGACACTCACGGGGACGGGCTGCAGCCCGGGTGAGTTGTCTCATTTTCATCGGCCCGCAGAGGGCCAACGCCCCGGTTTGGGGCCAAAAAGGTGAGGCGTCGGCCGGAGAGGCTGGCGCCCCACCTAAAAGCAGCGCCGGTAGCCCGGCAACGTTTCGATCCTGGTGGTCTATCACCAACCTGACATTCCGTCATGCTTGACCGCATGAATAGGGAAGGTGAGGCCACCAGGCACGATTGTTTAAGCCCCAGTAGGGGCTTCACACAAAGGGCAGCGCAGCCCATACTCAAAGGACAAGGTTCTTTGAGAGCGCATTAACCCCCCTGACATCACTGTCCGGGGGGCCTTTTTTTGCTTATTTTTTATTATTTGTTAGAATACCTGACTCAATTAGTGTATTCTGAAGAAGTATGTCAAAGCTTGTCATTGTCGAGTCTCCTACCAAAACCAAAAGTCTGTCAAAGTATTTAGGCAGTGATTATGAGATCATGGCCAGTATGGGTCACGTGCGTGATCTGCCCGAAAGTAAGATGGGCTTGGAGATCAGTGAGAAGGGTGAGAGTTTTGAATTCGTGCCTGAGTACAAGGTGATGAAGGGTAAGGATGAGCAGGTACGGAAGCTCAAAAAAGCCGCTGAGAAAGCAGATGAGATCATTTTAGCTTCAGATCCTGACCGTGAGGGAGAGGCGATCGCCTGGCACGTAGAGGCTCTGTTGTCAGAGAGCAAGAAAAAGGTAGCTCCCAAGTTCAAGAGAATTGCATTCCACTCCATCACCAAAGACGCCATTATGGAGGCATTGGAGCACCCCAGGGAGATAGATATGAGCCTGGTAGAAGCCCAGCAAGCCAGGAGAATCTTAGATAGACTGGTAGGTTACAAGCTGTCGCCAATTCTATGGAAGAAGGTCAGGAGGGGCTTGTCGGCCGGACGGGTACAGAGTGTGGCCGTGAGGTTGATCGTGGAGAAGGAGCGGGAAATCGAAAAGTTCAAACCACAAGAATACTGGCAGATCAGGGTAGTTTTGGAGACAAATAAGGGAGAGGAATTCGTGGCCGAGCTGGCAAAGATATCAGATAAGAAGGCGGTGGTCGACAATGGGAAAAAAGCTGGAGAGATCGTCGAGGCACTCGAAAAGGGGAATTATGTGGTACTGGAAGTGCGAAAGAGCGAAAGAAGAGTAGCACCACACCCACCTTTCAAGACATCAACCCTGCAACAGGCAGCTGCCAACGTGTTGGGCTGGTCGGCCAAGAGAACTATGAATGTTGCCCAGAAGCTTTATGAGTTGGGAAACATTACTTACCATCGTACCGACTCATTCAATTTAGCCCCTGTGGCGATAGATGGTGTCAGAAGTTTTATCGGTAATACGTACGGTCCTGAGTATTTAAGTAAGGAGACAAGATTCTATAAATCGGGGGGGAAGGTATTGGCACAAGAAGCCCATGAGGCTATTCGTCCAACTGATTTTTCCAGATCTCCGGACAGGTTTGCGGGTCAGGATGCCCTCGCTGCAGACCAAGCAAGACTTTATTCATTAATCTGGAGAAGAACCCTTGGTTGTCAGATGGCCGAGGCCGTATTTGATGACACTAAGGTAGACATAAAATGTGGTGATATCCGATTGTTGGCGGCCGGAGTGGTGATGAAGTTTGAAGGATGGAAAAAACTTTTTGGAAAAGACAAAGAAGAACAGCAGAACTTACCGGAAATGAATGAAGGAGATGCTCTGGAAAGGAAAAAGGTACTGAGCGAGCAAAAATTTACAATGCCACCGGCGCGTTTCAATGATGCATCTCTGATTAAGGAACTGGAAAAGAGGGGGATCGGCAGACCTTCCACATATGCCGCGATCATTTCCACAATTCAGGACAGAAGATATGTAGAGCAGAAAGACAAAAAATTCTATGTCACCAGTATTGGAATTGCAGTGACTGACTTTTTGGTGGAGAATTTTCCAGAAGAAATGGATTATGAATTTACGGCCAAGATGGAAGACAATCTGGACGAGATCGCTGCGGGAAAACTTAAATGGATGACCATGCTGGGAACTTTTTGGAAGGTGTTCAGAGATAAGTTGGAGAAGGTGGATAAGGAAAGTGCCAGAGTGGGAGTGCCGACAAAGTCGACAGGTCAAAAATGCCCGTTATGTGGTGAGGGAGAAGTAGTCATTCGTGACGGTAAGTTCGGTAGATTCTTGAGTTGTAACAGATATCCTGATTGTAAATACACGGCTCCGTTTATCGAGTATTTGGAGGGGGTTGCCTGTGAGAAGTGCGGTAAGCGAGTGGTTTTGAAGAAAACAAGAACCGGAAAAGATTTCTTTGGATGTGAGGATTACCCCAACTGTACCTGGGCAAGTTGGAGAAAGCCACAGGTCAAGGGTGAGGAAAAGACGGATGTTGTGGTAGAGGAAAAAGGCGGAGAAGAGTAATTTATTTGGCAGTAAAAAACCCGGGCGGAAGCCCGGGCTAAAGATCATGATTTAGACTTTCCCAAATGTTTCGTAGGCGAGATAGCCTAACAAGGAAGCGATGATGACGAGTCCGACGACAATGGCAATGTAGTCGAAGATGGCGGCAGTGAAGACGATGCTGATGATGAGCAATAGGGCGTAGACAACGTTCGCTAGCCAGATAAGTGTACTTGGGAGCTGACCGGTGATGTAATTGATGTAGACGAGCCAGCCTGCACTAAGAATGAATACGCTCTTGCTAAAGAGGCGGATACCGATGTTACCTCCATGGTTGGATTGAATGAAAGCGTCGATGATTATGATGACGATAAAGAAGAGTAATCCAGGCATGAGGTGCCTGCGGGACATGGTTTCGTCACTGCCAAAATGAGGAAGTCTGGAAAAAAGAGAGGATAGAATTTTCATTTGAACTCCTGTTCGATCTAGCTTTCGTTTGTTGGTTGCGCGTCCCAGGGGATATGATCCTTACCGGTGACGATGAAATGGCCATTACCTTCATAACGCAGATAGTACAAATCTGTGTGGAGAAAAGGAAACATTTCACTGGTGTGAGGGTGATTCCTGTGAAAGGTAACGATGTCTCCTATTTGAGGATTTTGACTCATCAAATATTCTTTTTCGGATCGAGAAAGAATCTCAACTTTACGTTTTGGCAATTACCACACTCCTAAACCTGGATTTTAAAAGTACGCTTGAATGGGTGAATTCTATACTATAGGTGACGAAAAATATAGATAGACAAAAGTCGGAAAAAGGTTTAACTTAATCTTTATGACTGAAACAAAAGGAAACCAAACATTTCAGAGTGAATTCCATCGACGTTACGTCGGAGGAGAGGGGGAAGTGGTTGAGAGACCAATGGCTGTTTTATCGACTCGGGTAATTGATGCAAAAACGTACCAGGATGTTTTAAGCGAATATAGATGGTACATGAGAGATCCCAAAGCCGAGCTGCCCGAGGAGATAGTGGAGATTTTAAAAACGATTGGTAAAGTATGACCAGAGGGTTGTTTATCGTAATCTACGGCTCAAACAACCTAGGGAAATCTAAGCAGCTGGATTTATTGGAAAGAGATTGGTTGGCAATGGGAAGACCTTATACCCGTCTGAAATATCCAATTTATGATTCACCCACCGGTGTTTTGATAAACAGGGCACTGCGAGGGGATGAGCACGGAAAGTTAGAACTAACGGACGAAGAACTCCAGACCCTATTTGCAGAAGACAGGAGGTGTTTCCAGCCTCGATTAGTGGAACTGTTGGAAGAAGGAGATGTTTTGGGAGAGGACTACACCGGTACCGGTCTGGCTTGGGGTTTGACAAAGGGTGTTTCCAGAGAATTGTTGGATGAATATAATGCCGGTCTATTGGTCCCCGATGTGGCCTTGCTTTTGGATGGTGAGAGATTCGGATGCGGAATTGAAAAAGGGCACAGACATGAGGATGGTGGAGAGGGTTTATGGCAGCGGAATAGAGAAATACATTTGGAATTGGCCAAGGAGTTGGGGTGGTTCATAGTCAATGCCAACCGAAATCCCGAGACGGTGCATGGGGACATAATGAACTACATCAGTTTTTCCCAATAGGAGAGGTGGTTTGGGGTAGAATATAAAAGTGCAAGACGAAGTATTTAATCTAATTAAGGAAGAAGAAAACAGGCAACAAGAGACCATTGCCCTGATACCTTCGGAAAACTACGCCTCCATGGCTGTTCGAGAAGCGACTGGTTGTGTATTGGCAAATAAATATGCCGAAGGATATCCAGGAAGACGATATTACCAGGGAAATGAAGTAGTCGACAGAGTGGAAACGATGGCAATAGAGCGATGTAAAAGACTTTTTAATTTGGAGTCGGCTAACGTACAACCTTACTCAGGTAGTCCTGCGAACACTGCGGTATTGTTTGCATTATTAGAATTTGGGGATGTGGTCTGTGGAATGCAGTTATCGGCAGGAGGGCATTTGACTCATGGTCATCCGGGGATAACACTGTCGGGTAAATATTTTAATAGCGTTCAGTACGGAGTTAATCGTGACGGAAGAATCAATTATGAGGAAGTAGCCGAGTTGGTGAAACGAGAAAAGCCAAAATTGATCTTTGCAGGAACTACCGCGTATCCATTTAAACTGGACTGGAAAAAATTCTCCGAGATTGCTGAGAGCATTGATGCTTATTTGGTTGCCGACATCAGTCATATCGCAGGTTTGATAGTTGGGGGAGTCCACGAAAGCCCGTCAGAATATGTTCATATTGTCACCAGTACTACTCATAAAATACTGCGCGGTCCCAGGGGGGCTTTTGTTGGAGTGACCAGGAAAGGTTTGGAGAAAGATCCTGAACTATCCAGAAAAATTGACAGAGCGGTATTCCCAGGTTTGCAGGGAGGCCCTCACGAAAATGCGATCGCCGCAATGGCAATAGCTTTTGGAGAAGCCGAATCTGACTCTTACCTTAAATACACGAAGAGCGTCCTCAGGAATGCTTTAGTTTTGGCGGAGGAGATGAAAAAGAGCGGCTTGAAAATCTTTGGTACAGAAAATCACTTGATGCTTATCGACGTTGGGAAGGAGATGGGAAAAGAGGTAGCTGTCAGATTAGAAGAGGTGGGAATAATCGTGAATGCAAATTCGATACCGTTCGATGAAGGAAAACCATTCAGGCCATCAGGATTGAGGATAGGGACACCAGCCGTTTCCACCAGAGGAATGGGGGAGTCGGAGATGAAAATGATCGCTTCATGGATAGTTCAGATCGTTAAGGGTGAGGGTGAGACTGAGGATATTAAAAAACAGGTGATAGAGCTATGCAAGAAATTCCCGATACCAGAATAATGTTCGATGGAAGAATGGAGGCCAAGAAGATCGAAGAAAGTCTGAAAATCTCAGGCAAACTCGAAGGTAAAGGGCTCTTGATTCTTCAATGCGACGGGTCAAGCACAGAAAGCATATATATTCGACTTAAAAGACAGATGGCGGAGCGGTTGGGGGTTGAAACACGGGTCTTGTTTGTTTGGGAAAAGGACATAATAATGAAGGAGATAGAAAAGGGGAATGAAGACAACTCAATTGATGGAATTTTGGTGCAGTTGCCGATAAAAGGGGCGAATAGGGAGGAGATTGAGCAAATATTGTCTACTATCAACCCTGTGAAGGATATAGACGGATTAAACCCGAAGAGTAGCTTCGTTCCGGCGGCAGTCGTGGCAGTAGAGACGGTGATGGAGAAAATTAATTTAAGTAGGGACTTGGCCGTTGCTATAGTCGGAGCCGAAGGAATGGTTGGTAAAGCGCTTTATGGCAGATTATCGGAGTTGGGTTATGTAGTTTCCGGTTTTGATATGGGGGACGATTTGATGAAGTTGAATGATTTCGATGTGGTGGTCTCCTGCACCGGTCAAGAAGGATTAATCACCGGAGATATGGTGAAGCAAGGGTTCGTGGGGATCGATCTGGGTTTTCCTCAAGGAGATATTTCCGAAGAGGCAGGCGGTAAGGCGAGGGTGATCACTCCGGTACCCGGGGGTGTGGGTCCCCTGACAATAGTTTCGTTGTTCGTAAGTATAGCGGCTTAAATTTCGGATTTGGTCATTGTAGGTATTAAAAACCCCGCCGGTTGG